>CAZNFB010000063.1:0-11863 GCA_964572105.1 uncultured Desulfobacteraceae bacterium | reverse complement strand
AACCTTTAATGCGCCTTGTATATGGGCCAAAATCCTGCGCTGTTTCTGCTCAACTTATTTCATCTCTGTTCCTAAGGAATTATTTTTGGTTTCACCACAACCGTTGCCTGCTTATCAATTTTAAGATATTTTTCAGCCAGCAAAGAGACCTCTTCCTGAGTGATGGAGGCATAATCTTTCATTATTGTCCTGCTCCAATCAAGTTGCTTAGGGTGTCCCATGGATCCTGAAAGGACTCTGCCCAGCCAGTAATCATTAGTTTCCATCATATCTTTTATGCCGGTGACAACGGGGTTAATGGCCAGTTTCAATTCTTCGTCCCTTACACCGTTTAACGCAATATCTGTTGCTATTTTTGCAACTTCCTTTTTGATAATATTGACCATATCCGGCTTACAATGGACAAATATCTGAAAAAGACCATAATCTTTGTAAGCCTTGCTGGGCAGATTAAAAGCAAATGGGGAATAAGTGATGGACTGTTTTTCCCTGATTGTGCTCATTAATCTATTGGAAAATATCTTGGCCAAAATGGAAAGACGCCGTGTTCTGCTGATATTCCAGATATCTTCCGTGGAATATGCAGCCACCAAAAGAGCCTTCTGAATTTTGGTATCAATAAAAATCTCCTTTGATTCACCTTCAGGAAAATCGATGGATTCTTCGAGTTTAACATCACCTGACCCGTCTCTTTTTTTAAGGGTTCCAAAATATTGTGAAACTTTTTTTTTTATTTCTTCAGGATCAAAGTCTCCCACCACAGATATCTCAATGACATCATGGTTTAATGGAGGCTTAATCCAAGATTTGACATTTTTCAATGTAAGCCTGGAAAATTCACCTAAAAGAGGAACACCGAATCTCCCATCACCCCCTGCAAGAAATCGGGTTCCATAAAGGGGCATACCCCCATCTATGTTATGGGAAGCAGAGGCATATCCCTGTTTAAACTTTTCCATTGCAAAAGAATATGCATCCTCCCTGAATCCCGGATCTGCAACATGGGCATAGAGAAGCTCAAAGAGGAGGGAAACCTCTTTTTTTATAGTTTTACCCTGAAAATAAAAAGAACTCTCCCCTATACCAAATGAGACGTATGTGTTCTTACCAGCCAGAGCCTGCTCCAGCTCATCTTTATCAAGACCGCCTAACCCGCTTTCATTAATCACCATTTCAGAAAGTTCAGAAAGCCCTGGCAGATTCCGGGGTTCTGCGGAACGTCCCCTTCCAAACAAAAGTTTAACAGAAATTTCATCGGCCTTAAAATCTGTCTGCTTAAGGTTTAAACGAACGCCATTTTTATAATCTACCTGGATTACTCCCAAATCAGATATAACAGAACTTTTAAGAATTCCCCCCGTCCCCACAGGTTCAGGCAGATATGGGAAAACCGGGCATTTCCCCTTCTTCGGCTTTATCACCGGCACTTTCATGCTCCGCTTAAAAAGATCGAGTATCTCCTTTTTAGGGTCAGATATCCCCTCGGAAATTTTTGCATTACCGGTTAACATAACAAGCCTGTGATCCGGTGACCAGGTTTTTTTAAAAGCTTCATGGAGCTGTTTTAAAGTAATTTCTCTTATCATGGGAGAGAGGATTTCTTTTTTTTGTCCAGGGGACATAAAAACCTTGCCGCCATTTACATGCCTTATAAATTCCCGGGCAATGGCGCCGCTGTACCGGGTGGGAGCTTTTTGGGCAGCTGCATCCAAAGCAGCCATATAATCCTTTTTTACCCTTTCAAGTTCAGAGGAGACAAAACCATATTTTATTACTTTTCGTAAAGTCTGTTCCAGAAAAGGTAAGGTCTTTCTCCAGTTTTCAGGGCGGCTTTTAGCCGTGATTTCGGCATATTCCACCCTTTGCAAATATATACCTGACCCGATGGAAGCACTGACAAAAGGGGTGCCTGGTTTACCTATCATCGCATCAATACGGTTCTGGACAATCCTGTCTGCAATATCCTTTGTAAGTAAATATTTTTGGAACAAAAGGGAATCAGGTACCTCATCTATTATTCTAACGACTTCTATGGTGGACTCAGCACTCCCAACATCCTTTTCTTCGTGATAAAAAGCCTTCACGCCCCTGTGATCGGTTTTACCCCAGATAATCGGAGGAGGCTCGGAGCCCCTGGGTGATAACCCGGAAAAGGTATTATTAATTTTTAGAACCACATCATCAACTTTAAAATCTCCCACGATCACAAGTATCATATTCTCAGGTCTGTAATAAGAATCATAAAAGCCCTTTAAAAGTTCTTTATCAGCATTCCTGATTATTTTTTCCTTCCCAATGGGGAGTCGTTTAGATATTTTCACATCGGGGAGTTCAAAGTTAATGGTCTCGACAAAAGTTCTATACATGGATGAATCGCGGGTTCTTTTTTCCGAAAGTATAACCCCTTGCTCCCTGTCTATTTCAGATTGTAATAAAAGAGCACCCTCGGCATAGTCTTTAATAACAACAAAAGCATCTTCAATACTCCCGGGCTTTCCATCCGGCAGGAATATATCATAAACAGTTTCAAAAAAACCGGTGTGAGCATTGGCATCTGCTCCAAAATCCATACCTATGCTCTGAAAATATTTTACAAGTTCTCCGGGTTTAAAATGGGTTGATCCGCAAAAAAGAAGATGTTCTAAAAAATGGGCGAGCCCCTGTTCATCCCCAGCCTCATTCATTGAGCCAACCTGAACATCAAGGTGGATACTTACCCTGTCTTTTGGATTTTGATTGGTCATCAAAGCATACCTGAACCCATTTGCTAATTTTCCGAAAACCACCGCAGGATCCGGCAGAAGATCACTCCTTTCATGGGGCCACCGGGGCAAATCAGCCGCCTGTTCAGCATAAGCCCCGGCAGATATAAAAGGCAATTGCCCATTATAAGTAAGGGGAAGCAAAGAAAAGAGAATAAACAAAACAGCTGGATAAAATAATAAACAAAAAGGATTACACAAATTTTTGATCAATGCTTTCAACATATAATATAGTTCCTTAATAAGACGCAGTTACATAACTTCCCGGCCCATAAATCTTCAGGTTGTGGGGATGCAATACAAAAAAGTAACATTTTTTGCAACTATTCAGCGTCGCTGATTTAAGATACGCAGCAGGTATGATCTGATTAAAACACTTAAAATTGTTTGAACGGATTAGAGAGCGTTAAGAAAGAACCCATCAGGGCTGGAGCTATTTGTATCATTTCCCGGCATACTATTACGTAAGCTTATATTTATGACAGGTTCTTTCTTTACGACCTGTTAGACGTGAGTTTTTTATGATTTAATCAGATTACCTGTTGCTATACAGATTAGCTGAATAGTTACATTTTGATTAATAAATAAAACAATTAAAAACAGGTATCAAGGCGGGTAAAAAGTTTAATGCCAAAAACAGATTTAGTATTTCAAGGATAGCGCTGATACTTCAGTACGTACAAAATTTTAACCCAACGCAGCTATCGACAAAAAATACAGTCTCCCTTCGGCCACAAATTAACAAAACAAGATCAGGATGTTAAATCTTCGAGTTTTGCCCTGAGTACTATATTTTCCATTTTGCACTTAATCAATTTTTCATTTGCTTCGCGAAGCCTGACAGATAAAAATTCGGCGATAATCAAATAAAGAATCTTCACCAGCCTGTCCGCAGCTGCCTCAGGCCCTATTCTTGCTTTAGCCGATGTATCGATGGCAAGGCAGATGGTTTTACCATCAGAGGAGACCGTTTCCGCTCTGGTGAAATTATCGAGAAACCGTTTCTCCCCAAAAATATCCCCCACTTTGTTAAAGGTATGTATGACAATACCCTTTTTAAAGACCTGAACCTTACCCGCCATTATAAAATAAAGCCAGGGATCATTACCACCCTCTTCGATTATTTTTTCTCCATCAGCATACTGCCTGATCTTGCAAATTTTCAGGAGCTGGCCAAGATCTTTGGTTTCGATCCCCTTGAAGGCCGGTATGGCATAAAGGCGGTTAATATTTGCCAAATTATCTTTAAGATATTTTGATTCAATCATAATAAAAATGTATTTAAAATTTGTACCTGTGAAAAATCTTTACAATTTCCATGGCATTCTGCAGCATTAGGGGGCCCATTAGTCGTATATATCAGGCTCTGGGAATTTGCAGAAACTCTTCCGCTTTTTTCATTTCCACAGGATACTCTTTAATAATGCTGATGATGTCTTCCTGTGTAAGGTCAAAACAATCTAAAAATCTTTGATCTATGCGGCAGATAAGACCTTTATCATAAACCCCTGACATATAAATTTCTGCGGCATAAAAAAGAATATTATTTAAGGCTGTTAAAGTATTAAGCTCATTATTTTTTATTTCAGAAATGTCCTGATGATGGCTCCTTATGGCACCGATTAATGGCTTGGGGAAATTCCATAATTTAGCCACCAGGGATCCCACCTCGGCGTGATCTATGCCGAAAAATTCCTTTTCTGCCTCAACCACACCCAATCCACCATCCATCATAAGGGAAAACATGGCGTCCAGATTATCAGCAATAAAACTATCAATTACCAATTTACCAATATCATGGAGCAAAGCGGCTGTAAAAAGTTCATGGGAATTTTCTTTACCAATCTTTTGTGTTAGGAGCTGGGAAATAATAGCCGTTGCAATACTATGCTTCCATAGTTGCCCGGGATGCAGACCGTATCCTCTCTGGGGATCATTAAAACCGACCTGGCCTCCGCAATCAGCAAGAACAATTTTTACAATATTTCCGGGGCCAAGATAAACCACAGCATGCTGCAATGAACTGACCTCTTTTTTTAAGCCAAAATAACTTGAATTACACAATCTTAAACAGTTAGAAGTTAATGCCTGATCAAGTTGAACCGTATTTACAATATCATCGACACTCGATTCAGGATCATTTGCAAGTTTCAGTACGCGCATGGCGATTTCCGGAAATGCCGGCAGCTTGCCAATAGATTTAATGATCGTTTCCAACTGGCTGTTTGTGGCCATGCCTAATCTCCTTTTGTTGAAACTATTCAGTTAACGCGTATATGGATTTTTAAACAATTAATTTCAGGTCTTCTACCCTTAACACAACTTCTCAAGATACCCACGCCATAATAAATTAAAATAGTTTTTCCATACTCAAAAAAATATGCTATAAGGTGACATCTATTTTTCAGGCATTACTCAAATTCATATTTTTCAGCAAAAATATTAATATAACTTTGCGATAAAAAGGCACCTTAGTCAAGCAAAAACCGACAGTTGACGAATGGAATTTAGATCATACAACACAGAAAAACAACCCATTGAGACGCGCTGGTGTCCCAAAAGAGAGCAATGGATCGCAGTTGCGGTCTGTCGGATAAAAGCCGAAAAACATCAGCGATGCAGGCTCTGCATGGCTAAATGGCGGCAAACCTCTTTATTTGATCTATAGATCGTCACATAAATAATTTCACCCCGTTATCGGTCGCCTGCGTATTATAATACGCCTTCCTTCCTATAGCCTTGTGAAGTTAATTATCTGGAATCTAACTCTTCAGCGAATATATCCATCTTCAGGTATAATCTGAAGCGTGTCGCAATCGACACAGCTGAATTGTTACTATGAAATTTTATAACACTACCGGTTCGATGGAAAAAACAGGCTGATTCAGACTAAAAAACGGAGTAAATTTAAATGGGACTATTAACCTCATCTATTTCAATCACACGATATAAGGTCAATGGAGAACTTCAGACCCCAATTAAAGAAAGCATTTATAATGGCCTTAGGAAAAATCTAATCCAGGATATTGACAAACAGCCCATCGATAGAGTCATAGGATGGACATCCTTTGAAAACCCTTATATCCCTGATTTTCAAGAAGAATCTCTTTTTTTTGGATCTCATATAATATTTTCCTTAAGAATTGACAAAAAAACTCTTCCCACAAAGTTGATAAAAAAATTTGTTGCCATTGAAACTGCAAAGCTACTTAAACAGTCCGGGCGTGAATTTCTCTCGACAAATGAAAAAAAAACAATAAGAGAGGAAGTAATTGATAGATTAAATCAGGGAATTCCGGCAACGCCGAACATTTATGATGTGATATGGAATTATGAAGAAAAGACTCTCTGGTTCTTGTCAAACCTCAAGGCCGCCAATGAAGAGTTGGAGACCCTGTTTTTAAAATCCTTCGACCTGACCATTTTAAGGCTTTTCCCCTACACAGGGGCATATTTCATGAAAACTTTATCAGATTCTGAAAAAGATTTATTAACAAACGTAGCATCTACACAATTTTCGGAGTAAATATGATTGATATGGCAGCTGCCTATAACAGGTATAAATTTTTAGGTTATGAATTTTTGACATGGATCTGGTATACATTGGAACATGAGCCGGAAAAATTAACCGATGCCGATCATAATGAGATAGATCTTAAAATCGGGAACAGGCTTGTTCTTGAAAACCGGACAAACAACAACATAGAAAGCATAACCATCAAAGGGGACGATCCAGGCCTTGAAGAAGGACTTTTGGCCTTAAAAAAAGGGGCGTTTGTTACCGAGATGGAACTTTTTCTGCAGGAAGGTGATTTCCAGTGGCAATTTAGTATTAAAGGTGAAAGTCTGAATATGAGTGGAATAAAAACACCTGCAACGGGGCCGATTGAACAAAAGGATGATATTGAAGGGGCTGTCCTTGAAAAAATTTTTCTCCTCGAAAAACCGGTTTCCCTCCTTGATACTTTATATGAAAAATTTATTAAGGCAAAAATTTCTCCAGGGTGGAATCAAGACACTGCCCATAAAATAAAAAAATGGATTACGCCTTGAGGAACAATACCTGTTGCCGTACATATTGGCTTCTTAGGGCTCACTCAAAAATAACTTTACATTTTTAAGTGAGCCCTAAGGAACGAGGACGAAATAACTTGGTATTTTAAGCGTCGATCCATCCTGCCTGACTGCGTTACAAAAGCGTAGCAATATCTTGATATTCCTACACTTTCGCGCCTTGCCAGGCAGGCGCCTCAACACTTAAAATTGCGAACTTATTTCGTCCCCGTTCCTAAGTAACAAAACTTTTATCATTTTTGATTAAACACCATTGATCCTGACCAGAACCGAAACTACTGGGCTTTTTTCTTCCTTTTCTTCTTTTTCAGCCAGGCCTCATGTTCATCTATTAGAGACTGGGGACTCTTTTCCCCTCTCACGGGAGTAATGGTATAAGCATAAGCCTTTTTGCCTACTTTTATCACTTCAATATCTTTATGCAAAAACTGCTGAATCTTTTCAAGCAGTTCTTTTTCATCTTTACTGCAAAAAGAGATTGCATCCCCTTTATTGACTCCACGTCCGGTCCTTCCCACTCTGTGCACATAATTTTCAGGATCCACGGGCAAATCATAATTTATAACATAATTAACATCCGGAATATCAATCCCCCGCGCTGTTATATCTGTGGCAATCAGGAGATTGCATTCACCCTGCTTGAACTTTCTCATCACATCAGACCTGTCAGCCTGTTCCCTGGCCCCATGAATAGTAAAAGATTTTATTTGAACTCTTTCCATTGCTTTTGCCACTCTTTCGGCACGAACCCGTGTTCTGACAAAAAGAATAATCTTACTGTCGGGATTCTCATTTACAAACCTCTCTAAAAAAAACCGTTTGTCATCCATTTCAACAAACATGACAAAATGAGAAACATTTTTTGCTACAGGGTCCTCCGGAGATATCTGTATCCTTATTGCAGAGCTTTTAACCTGGGAAAAAGCAAGCTTTTTTATATGTTTATTTATTGTCGCAGAAAAAAAAAGCGTTTGATGCTTTCTGGTGAGCAGCCTTTTCACAGATTTGATATCCTCTATAAATCCCAGGTCAAGCATATGATCAGCTTCATCAAGCACCAGGGTATCAACATTTTTCAGATTTATGTAACCCTGATTAATAAGATCAAACATACGTCCAGGTGTTGCAACAAGAATATCTATCCCATTTTGCAGGTTTTTAACCTGTAAATCCTGTTTTACTCCCCCATAAACAGGAAAAACTTTTACTCTGGTCTGCTTTGTGAGTTTCATAAAAAGTTCACCGATCTGCAATGCCAGCTCACGGGTGGGAACCATGACAATACACTTAATACCGGAAGATCGCTTACTTTTTTTCCTACGATTAATTTTATCAATAATGGGGATGGCAAAAGCTGCTGTTTTGCCGGTCCCTGTTTGTGCTATGGCAAGAACATCTTCCCCCTTCATTATTGAAGGTATCGACTTAAACTGTATATCCGTGGGTTTCTTAAACCCGAGCTGAAACAGATTTCTTTTAATTGACGGTGAAATATTGTATTTATCAAATTTCATATTTTTTTATAATAGTTCTATACTCATTTAAGAATTACATAAAAAAAAGGCTACAAAGCATAAGCTTGTAACCTTTAGATATTGTTATGGCTGGGAGACAAGGATTCGAACCTTGGTTGGCGGAGTCAGAGTCCACAGTCCTGCCGCTGGACGATCTCCCAAAATTTTTTTATAATATACTAAACAAGCTGTTTTATGTCAATAAAAAATGATTAAACCCTATCGTATAAAAATAAAATATAAAAAAATGATTATACCAAGGGCATAAACTATCCAGGCCACTTCTTTCCCTTTCCCGCTGAAAAGTTTAAGCAAAGGATAAACCATCAGCCCCACAGCCATACCGTCTGCAATGGAAAATGAAAACGGAATTCCCATAACAATCAAAAAAGCAGGGAATGATTCACTGTAATCGCTCCAGTCTATTTTTACAACATTCTTAAACATCATCCCTCCAACAATAATAAGGGCAGGAGCGGTGATGGGAGGATAACTTCCGATCATAATAACAAGGGGGCTGAAAAACAGGGCGGCAATAAACAAGAATGCAACGGTTACACTTGTAAGTCCCGTTCGTCCGCCATGCTCCACCCCGGCTGTACTTTCTACAAAACTTGTTATGGTGCTGGTCCCCATGCAGGCACCTGCAACCGTTCCAATGGCATCGGAACGAAAAACCCGGCCTGCGCGGGGAAGTTTATTATCACGAATAAACCCTGCCTGTTCACTCACCCCTATCAATGTCCCGATTGTATCAAAAACATCCATGAAAAGGAAAATTATAATATAGGGTATCATAATACCAGATAGGGCCTGTACGATATTCATTTTTAAAAAAGTCGGGGCAATTGAAGGGGGTGAGCTTGCAATAAATCCAAAAAAACCTGTATCACTTAAAGGGATCAGAAACTTTGTCATGAGCATCGACTCCTTTAGCATATTCGATGCTGCAATGTCATAAAAATATGGCAAAACCAATTTAAGAAACAGCGATAAAAGAGCACCTCCGATAATACCTATGAGAATCGCCCCCCGCACACGACGGGCATGTAAAGTCACCGTTAAAAAAAGGCCACAAAAAAAGATAAACAAATCAACGGACAAAAAAGAAGGATTGAGTTTAACGCATGTGGAGGGTTCATGGATGATTAATCCTGCATTTTGCAGGCCTATAAAAGTAATGAACAACCCAATGCCGACAGCAATAGCATTTTTCATGCTTGGGCTTATGGCGTCAACAATTTTTTCACGAATTCCCGTAAGGGAAATTAAAAGGAATATTATACCGGAAATAAAGACAACCCCCAACGCTACTTCCCATGCGGGGACATCCCCTGCGGCAACAGCTGGAAGGGTTGCTGCCGCAGGAAGAACACCTAAAACAAAAAAGAAATTTTCACCCATTCCCGGGGCCTGGGCAATGGGATAATTTGCATATACCCCCATGATAAAGGTAGATAGAGCTGCCGCTAAACATGTTGCAGTCATAACAGCTCCAAAATCGATCCCCGTATCCATACCAAACATCTGCCCTGACATCACAGCCGGCTGCAGAAATATAATATAAGCCATTGTAAGAAACGTGGTCAATCCAGCAGCAAGTTCAGTTCTAATGGTGGTATTGAATTCAGATAAACAAAAAATACGATTAATCATACCTGTCCCCATCCTGATTGTTTGACATTTTTCCCTGTAGATACTATATGTTTTGTAACTATTCAGCGTTGCTGATTTTAAGCATGCTTCAGACATAATCTGATTATACCTGTGCTGTACAGATTAGCTGAATTGTTACCTGTATTTTTATCAATAATGCAGTATCTATTAATAAAACTCAAGTATCATCCCTTATTATTTTTTTCAAACAGCGCAAGAACAAAAAAACAAAATTTTTAGCCGAGGGAGTATCATGAAAAAGACATATGGCTGGAATGGGTGGAAAATGCCTTTTAATAATTTAAACGACCCTGACTATTGTGAATATGGCTGCCCAATATGCAAAAGTGCAAGGGATGGAAATTTTTTTGCTAAATTTCTGCAGCAAATCGAACTTGCAATGACTTTTGGAGGATGCTGGTGGGGGAGAGCCAGGGAAAAAAAATACGGGGTAAAGCCCAATGAAAAAATTAAAACCATGTAACTTTCAATAATAGATTACAAATTAGTGTCCGGTTAGAATCTTGCGTGAGGGGAGTTTAATTATTTTTGTAGCGTATTTAATAAATTTATTCGCAATAGCGGAAAAAATAATTAAACTTTCCGTATTTTCTCTCCTGCATTTTCTAACCGGACACTACTAATTACAAATAATTGATTGCGACACGCTTCAGGTATGATCTGATTAAAATTTTCAAAGCCTGGTTATAATTTCAGCAATACACTGATATTTGATGACCAAAGATAGAAATAACCCCAATGTTTAATATGCAAACCAAAAGATACAGATTATAATCAAACAACTGAATGTTTTAGAAAAAAAATGGACTACCCCAGCCTCTTTTCTTTTGAGGTTGGATGTTACGCAGTAAGAAACAACCTTCAGCCGGAGAACAGATATGGCTTTTGAAACAAAAGAACAAGTGTTGGAACAAGTATTAAAACAAAAAAAACCTGTTTGCCCCCATTGCAACAAAGAGATGGACCTGTGGGAGGTCCCCCCCATAGCTTTTAGCGATGGACTGGGCTGGGGCGTACCATACATGTTTGTCTGCTTTAATGATGAATGTCCCCAGTTTGAGAAAGGCTGGGAAGACATAATGGACAATTACGGTCATAGGGCTTCATGCAGATGTATATGCTATCCTGGATCAAAGACCTTCGAATACATGCCGGTCTTCAGTAAAATTGGAGCAACAGAACAAATAATTACCGACCAGGTTCTCCTTGATCAGGAAATACTTAAGGAAAATATAAAAAAAGGTTTTTCCATTTTGGCGGGATGTTACACTGAAAAAGATTCCGTTACAACTCTAAGAATCCTCCTTGACCCCAGCGAACCTGCCAAGGTCAGAGTAAAAGCTGCAGAAATAATAGGAGACATAGGTGAGATAGAAGCACTGGAACCGATAAAAAATATTAAATTCCCAAATAGAATAATGCAAAAAGAGGTTGACGAAGCTATAAAAAAAATACATCAAAAAACTTTTACACGAGAATGTCCATATTGCGCTGAGATAATAAAAACCAGAGCAAAAACATGTAAACATTGTGGAAAGGATACAGCGGGCTTGTAAATGGAATTTTTCCATGGAGTAATTTTAGCTGTAATACAAGGATTAACAGAATTTCTTCCTGTGAGCAGCTCCGGGCATCTTGTGATTTTTCAGAATTTTTTTGATCTGAAAGAATCAATGGTATCATTCGATATAAATGTCCATTTTGGAACATTACTGGCTGTGATAGTTATATTCAGAAAAGAGATTCAGGATATTATTATTTCTCTGTTCTCTTTTCTGAAATCATTTATACAGGGAAATCACAGCCTGACCCGAATAAATCAGGACCCTGATGCAA
>CAZNFB010000062.1:0-11923 GCA_964572105.1 uncultured Desulfobacteraceae bacterium | reverse complement strand
AAGAATTAAAAAATATGGAAAAAAAAGAACGAATTTTAATTGTTGATGATGAGCAGATTACCCGCAAAGCTCTGCGGAGAATCCTCGGCAATAGGGAATATGAAATTATAACAGCCGCTAACGGAGAGGAGGCTCTTGATATATTGGGAAAAGAGCAGTTTAGTCTTGTGCTGACTGATATGGTCATGGGCTCTGTGGATGGACTTGATATTCTTTCAAAAACTAAAAAAATCGATCCGGACACGGAGGTTATTATTATGACCGGCTACGGGTCTGTAAACTCTGCTATAGAGGCAATAAAACAACAGGCATTTCATTATCTTGAAAAACCTCTGCGGCCGGAAGAAGTCCGCCTTTTAGTAATCCGGGCACTGGAAAAAAGGAGGCTCGGCATGGAAGTCCAAAATTTAAGAGAAAAAGTCGATTCCGGTTTTGGAAAAATTATAGGCGAAAGTTCAAAAATGCTTGAGATAAAAAGGCTTGTTCGTCAAATTGCTACTTCTGATTCAAATGTCCTGATCACAGGGGAATCAGGTACCGGAAAAGAACTTATAGCCAAGGCTATTCACAAGGTAAGCCGACGTTCTTTAAAAAGATTTTTACCGATTAATTGCGCTTCTTTTACCGAGGAACTATTGGCTAATGAATTATTTGGTCATGAAAAGGACGCGTACACGGGCGCCACATCTTCAAAACCAGGGCTGCTGGAAAATACAAATGGAGGTACAATTTTTTTTGATGAAGTTGGCGATATGCCTTTGACAATGCAGGCAAAGCTGCTCAGGGTAATTCAGGAAAGAGAGTTGATTCGAGTGGGGGGGAGCAAGCCTGTGAATATTGATATCAGAGTTATTGCCGCTACAAATAAGGATTTAAAAAAAGCCATGGGCATTGGTCTGTTCCGGGAGGATTTTTTTTACAGGCTTAATGTTATTCCCATACGGCTTCCCTCATTATTTGAGCGGAAAAAGGATATCCCTGTTTTGGCACAATATTTTTTAAATCGTTTTAATGTTAAATCCCATAAAAAAATATCAGGATTTTCAAAAGAGGCCATGGAAGTATTGAAATCCTACGATTATCCTGGAAATGTTCGGGAACTTGAAAATATTGTGGAAAGGTCTGTTTCACTTGCATTTGCCGAAATAATAGGAGTTGAAGACCTCCCCGAAGACTTAAGAGAGATAGAGGTTTTTAGAGTTAAAAGAGATAACCTCCAATTAAAATCGATACAGGAGTTGGAAAATGAATACATTGATTGGGTTCTGCAGCAATGCAACCATAATAAAACCAGGGCTGCAAAAATTCTCGGTATAGACAGGGTCTCTCTTTATAGAAAGCTTAAAAAAAATCAGATTATAGATTAACATATTATCCCCTCCCTGCAAAAAATCGTTGCGGATTGCAACGATTGCCCCTTTCCCCCTTGTTACACAATAACATCTTGTAATGTATTAGTTTTTTCCATAAGCTCAGAGCAGGCGTTGCTTTATGCAACAGCAAGCTTCCTGCTGTTCTTTCCAGTTATTTTCCCAGTGGCGCAATAATTTTCCCAACCTGCAGATGTTCAGATAATAAATTTCACTCCATTATCGGCAGCCTGCGTATTACAATACTCATTTCTCTCCCTGACCGGGTAAAATAATTTTTTTTGAGCACGTTTCTTGCTGTCGTAAATTATTAAGGCAAATTTTGCCTGACAATTTAACGGAAACCATAAACTGTCAACGAATAACAGACTATTTGTATTTTAAGCAGCATATTATTTAAGGAGAATTTTTTTGATGGAACCATTAACCACAGAAATGATTTTAGTGATGATGATGATCGGGCTTGCCGTTTTTTTATTTATTGTTGAATGGGTGCGTGTGGATGTGGTTGCCATAATTATGATGGTTACTTTGCCACTGTTGCATCTTGTAACGGCCAAAGAGGCTTTTGTGGGCTTTAGCAGCAATGCTGTAATCTCAATAATAGCTGTTATTATTATCGGCGCCGGATTAGACAAAACAGGCATAATAAATAAACTGGTAACACCTGTGCTGCGTATTGCCGGGAACAGCACCTCACGTGTTATTATTGCAATTTCATTTACCGTAGCCGTTATCTCCAGCTTTATGCAGAATATCGGTGCCGCAGCTCTTTTTCTTCCGGCAATTCAGCGGGTTAGTAAAACATTGAAAATCCCCATCAGCCGCCTTCTCATGCCCATAGGTTTTTCAGCCATTTTAGGCGGCACAGTAACCTTGGTGGGTTCCAGCCCCCTTATTCTTCTCAATGACCTTCTGGTCCCTTTTGACCTAAAGCCATTCGGCCTTTTTGATGTAGCGCCCATAGGTTTAGCCCTTGTTACAACAGGTATCTTATGTTTTGTTTTTTTGGGGCGCTTTATTCTGCCCCAGGGAACAAACGATGCCACAGATGATAAAACAGGTGCTGTGTTAGAAGAAGTAATGGAGGATATAGGTAAAATTTATGAACTCCATACATCGGATGATTTTACCCACTACAGGGAACCGGTCACAGTTAAAGATTTAAGGCAGCGCTATATGCTCAACGTGGTTGCCTTGACTGAACCTCCTGATTTTAAGGTGATCTCGCCGGGCTCTGAGGTTGAGATACAGTCAAACATAGATCTTGTACTCTTCGGGAATAAAAAAAATGTTATGCGTATGGCAAAAAACGAAGGGATGACAATCAAAGAAGAGCCTGAGATTTTTAAAAATGAAATAGCTGAAAGCGTTTCAGGAACTGTGGAAGCTGTAGTCGCCCCGAGGTCATCCCTTGCAGGTAAAACCTTAAATCGGGTAAATTTGCAGGATCGTTTCAGGATTACGCCCTTAGCTGTTTTTCGTCATAATGAAACCTACAGGGCAGAAATAGGCAGCCTTGTTCTTGCAGTGGGGGATGCAGTTCTAATCCACGGCACATGGTCAAGGTTGAAAATTTTACAGGAAGAAAAAAGCCTGTTGTTCACCACGCCCATTGATGTGGATATAATACGCCCGGAAAAGGCTATATTTGCTGCAGGCTGGTTGGCGATTGCGCTTATAATGATAATGATTTTTAAAATTCAGCTTTCTGTCTGTCTCATGGCAGGGGCTCTTGGTATGATACTAACCCGGGTATTGAGTATAGACGAGGCATACGAAGCGGTGGACTGGAGAACAATTTTTCTTCTTGCCGGTTTAATTCCCCTGGGCATTGCAACTGAAAAAACAGGCACCGCCGCCTGGATCGCCCACGAAGCTTTAAGGGTTATAGGTGATGTCCAGCCGATTATGCTGTTTACAGTAATAGCTATTCTTTCAACAGTTTTTACCCTTGTTATTTCCAATGTTGGAGCAACAGTACTTTTAGTACCTTTGGTGGTGAATATGGCAATCGAAGCACATGCCGACCCCCGCATGGCAGCTCTTATTGTGGGGATTGCAACAAGCAATTCTTTTATTCTCCCGACCCATCAGGTCAATGCTTTATACATGGGTCCGGGGCGATACAGAAGTGTCGATTTTATGAAGGCCGGCATAGTAATAAGTCTGCTTTTTATAATTGTAATGATAAGCATGATATATCTATTCTATGGAGTATAAAATTTATTGATAACATTCAGGAGATATTGAAAAAATGACAATTATTACGATTTCCAGGGGATCATACAGCATGGGAAAAGAGGTGGCTGAAAAAGTTGCTGCCCGGCTTGGATACGAGTGTATAAGCAGGGAGGTACTTCTCGAAGCCAGTGAATATTTCAAGATACCTGAAATAAAGCTTTTAAAGGCAATTCATGATGCTCCTTCCATATTGAATCGAATTAGTGGCGGCAAACAAAAATATATTGTGTATATTTTGAGCGCTTTTGCTGATCGGATAGCAAAAGATAATGTAGTTTATCATGGTCTGGCCGGTCACCTTTTACTGGCAGATGTGGCCCATGCGCTTAAGGTGAGGATAATTGCCGATTTTGACTATCGCATTGCCCTGGTGGAAAAACGGGATAATATTACCAGAAACGAGGCGCGTTCTCTATTGATCAGGGATGATCATGAACGTCAAAACTGGACAAAAAGTCTTTATAAAACCGATCCAGCCGACAGCTCACTTTACGATCTTGTAATTAACATTAACAAGCTTACAGTGGATCATGCTGTTGATTTTATCTGTCAGACAGCTACTTATAAAGAATTGGAGACCACAGAATCATCATTGCACAAGGTAAAAGATATTGCTTTAGCATATCGGATAAAGACCGTATTTTTGCAACAGGGTTTTGATGTATCTGTTACCAGTGATTATGGGAATGTTCTGGTCTACACAAAAACAGGGGATAGATTGACCCACAAGCTCCAAAAGATAGCAAAAAGTCTGGATAGTAAAATAAAAGGAATAAATAATATTGAAATTCATTCAGGGCTCCCTTTTCCCAGCAACGCAGTATGATATTTATGCAGTTGGATCTGCTGTGGCTTTCAAAGCACCCTTAAATGTAAAATAGTGAGGATTTAATTTATGTCGATTATAACAATATCTTCAGATTCATATGATGTGGGCAGGGAGATTGCTGAAAAAACGGCCAAAGTTTTAAATTATAAATGCTTTGGCCGTGAAGTATTAGTAAAAATTGCAGAAAAACATGGGATTCCTGAATTAAAATTAGCAAAAGCATTGGACCAGGCCACCTCATTTACGGGAATGTCCACAAAACTCAGAGACCGGTACCTTACATATATAAAAGCATATGTTTCAACCCTGTTACTGGAAGATAATACAGTTTGCTATGGGCTTGCAGCCCATCTATACCTGACCGAGGTTTCCCATGTGTTTAAAGTGGGCATCCTTTCTAATTCAAAAAAGCTTGTAAACCAGGACTCCCCTTTGGTTGAAACCGATGCATCCCACTATGACCTGGTGATTAACCTCGGCCAAATTGATGAAAAAAAAGCGGTGAATATTATAACAGAGACTGTAATTGACCGCAAATTCAAACCTATTACATACTCCCTTAACTGCATAGAGGATATAGAGATGGAGACCAGGGTTAAAGCTGTTCTTCTTGAACCTTTTCCTGGTATTAAAGTTTGTGCAAAAAGAGGAACTGTGGTGGTGGAAACAAAGGGGTTCAAGTTTAAAAAAGAAAAAAAATGCAGCTTGATTAAAGAAATGGCGGGCAAGTTGCCTGGGGTCATTAATATGGAAGTACATATAAACAGTTATATTTCCAGGAATTGATTAATACCATGCAGCAGAATAAAATTATTATTGTTATTTTTGAAGACTTTAATATCCGTGAGGTTGCTGTCCATTATGCCGCCGTCTTAGCTCAGCGGGTTAATGCTCATATTATTTTTCTACTCTTAATGGAATATGAATTAAACTCAAAGGATGAACCTGGACAATTAAAGCAAAAATATAAGGATATTATTTTAAAACGAATCCATGGAATAATCGATAATAATATTCCTGTGCGGGTAGAGGTCATGCTTGGTGATCGACGTTCTGAATTTTACAAGTTTATGGCGTATAATAAATTATTTCACACTGTTGTTTGGGGAGGGGATGAAAAAGCTCCGATTGACAAAACCGGCAGGTCAGCCAGTCATTGGATGGCCCGTATAAAGGATGAACTATCCTGTCCCCTGGTTATCCCCAAAAAAAAATATAAATTGTAATGTAACTATTCAGCGTAGCTGATTTAAGGTAGGCAAAGTATCCCCCCATTTTTTATTTTGTAATCAATTTACAGGAGACATTTGTTATGGAAAATAAAATAAAATTATTAGTTGTAGATGATGAGGCGATAGTTGGAAAACGTTTAAAGCCTTCATTGGAAAAACATGGCTATGAAGTTGAAACACTAAGAAACGGCAAAAGCGCAATTGAACGGATCGGAGAAAAAGAATTTGACATAATAATAACCGATGTCAGGATGGACGATATTGACGGCATTCAAATACTGGAACATGTTATGGTAAAGTCTCCCCTCACAAAAGTTATTATTATTACAGGTTATGCCACTGTGGAACTTGCCAGGGAAGCTCTTGTAAAAGGAGCTTTTGATTTTATAGCCAAGCCCTTTAAACCGAGTGATCTTCGCATAATAATTGAAAAAGCGGCAAAAGAATTAAAACCTTAATCTTTAAACAACCTACAGGTTTTTAAAGGAGAAACAATGAACTCACATAAGTCAGGTTTGATAAAAGGTAAAGCTGATTTTTCTTTTCGCTATCGTTATGAGACATTTCGATCTGTTTTAAAAAAAAATAGTATGATTCTACAATCAATGGGAGACCTTGAGGCTGATCTGAACTTTATGCACCAGTCAAATGTCCTTATTAAAAATCCTGTAAATCGTCTTGTGGATGAATCTCTTCTTATGGCACAAGAGCTTAATATTCTCACAGGGGATCGATATAAAAAGCTTTATGATGCAGTTGAGATGATCCGTCAAAAAATTTTTCCCGCCTTTAATACAGATACTCTTTCTTCTGCCAGGCCACTTGCTGTTTTACCTGGGAGTGAAGATATTATGAATCCCATCGACCTTGTTGGGGGAAAATCCTTTGGCCTGACAGCGTTGCGCCAGTATTTTCCTGAATTGGTTCCACCGGCATTTACGATTACAACGGAAGCTTACCGTATGTTTGTAAAAGAGAATAAATTAAATGAACATATCCGAATGCTGGTCAACGATCTGGATGTTATTAAAGACCCGGATCTATTTAATGCAAGAGTGACAACACTTCGCAGTCTTTTTCTAAAAGGAACCGTCCCCCAGGATGTTTGTGATTTAATCTCGAAGCATGCTTTAAAAATCGACCCTGAAGATTCCATGCATTGGGCGGTCCGTTCCAGCGCAGCATGCGAAGATGATCAATTTACATTCGCCGGGCAATTTGACACAGAATTGAATGTCTGTTCATCTGATTTAACATTGATTTACAAAAAAATATTGGCAGGGAGGTTTACTGATCGTGCTGTGAAATACAGAATTCATCACGGTATACGTGAAGTGGATACACAGATGGCTGTTTTATTTATGCCTATGATGAAACCGGATTTTTCAGGTGTAATTTATACAAATGATCCCCTTAATCCTCTTTCTGAGAAGATGATAATTAATGCTGTTCCCGGTCTGGCCCATGAAATGATACAGGGGACAAAAGAAGCAGATATATTTTCTCTTTCCAGGGAAGAGGAACCAGAATTGCTCACTGAAACCCGGGCCCTTGATTCTGAATCAATGCAGCCTGTTTATTCAACACATCCATCAGAATCAGTTTTAAAAGAAATCGCAGCTATTTCTTTTAAACTGGCAAAATTGTTCGGTTATGACATGGACATTGAATGGGCCGTGGAAAAAAATGGTAAAATATGGCTGCTACAGGGGAGAAAACTTCAGATAAGCGAAATCGAAAAAAAATCAGGCAAAGGGAACAGGAGAAAAAAGATACCAATTCTGGAAGGAGGCACCACTATTTTCCCGGGGCGCGCTGTGGGGCCTGTGGAATATATTAAAGATGGGGAAAATCCGGTTCTGGAGCAAAAAGGGGCTATTCTTATTGTTAAACAGGCTTCTTTAAACCTTGCTTCCATATTGCCGAATATTGGTGCCCTTATTGTAGAAAAAGGAAATCCTGTGGGGCATCTTGCCACATTGATTCGTGAGTTGTCCGTTCCGTCCCTTTTTAAAACCGGAGAGAAGATCCGTATTTTCAAGCAAGGAGAGACTCTTTCCATTGATGCAGCAACCAGAAAAATATACAGAGGTTCACAATGGGATGGCGTCCGGGAACGGGTTCTTGCCAGAATCAGCTCAAGGAAAAAGCGTATCTCTTCCGGGCTATTATATAATCTTATCCTGAAACTTAATTTAACCGACCCTAATTCTTCAAATTTTAAACCTCAAAAATGCAGGTCGATCCATGATGTAACAAGGTTTATCCACGAAATGTCTGTCCGTTCAATGTTTTCCTTTGGGGACAGTCAAAACCGTTTGTGGAGAAAAAATGCGACCCCTCTTAAGACTCCGATTCCCATAAAGATAAAACTGCTTAGCCTTGATGAACCGGTTAATGGAGAAAAAGAGAAGCTAACCCCTTTACAAGTTAAAAGTATTCCCTTTAAGGCTTTGTGGAAAGGGATATCCGATTCCAGAGTTATATGGAATAAACGCGTGATAGAAGGATCTTCTTTTATGTCTCCTGATTTTGAAGAGCAAATTATGGGAGGGGCAACAGGAGCGCGGCGGCGCAAAGACACAAATTATTTTATTGTGGCCAAAGATTATTTAAATTTTAATGCTCGCTTTATCTACCACTATGCCTTAATAGATGCTGTCACAGGCCCATGGCCTGAGAACAATTATGTCAATTTCAGATTCCGCGGGGGGGCAGCAAACAAGGATAATTTAAACCGCAGGGGATTGTTTTTAGAATCTGTACTCCGCTTATCAAATTTTGAGGTTAATCGAAAAGGGGATCTTGTTACTTCATGGTTCAGGTATAATTCTCAAAAGGATTCCGAAGATGCACTGGAAATGCTGGGAAGGTTGATGGCCTGTTCCAGGCAGCTTGACATGTTATTAGGAAACGATGATATGGTTAAAACATATGTGGATAATTTCATTTCGGGAAACTTCAGTGCATTTGCATAAATTCAGGAATCTAAAATGAAACAGATACAACAAAAAATCAGGCGGTATTTGAAAGTAAGTATTCGTACCCGTTTAATATTAGCATTTTTACTCATTATCGGCTTTAGTATAATAATAAACGGCTGGGTGATTTTTATACTTTATAAACTTGAGTATAAGAATCATTTTCTTGAAATAACCGAAAGTTATATGAATGAAATTCAGCAGGCCAGGCGGTTCGAAAAAAATTATCTTCTTTATGGAACAAATTTAAAGGATGCTGCTGAGCATATACATCTGGCAAAAGTATTACTTGAAGATAATAGAGCAGAAATAATAAAAATACTTAAGGTCGAAAATGTTAATGTTTTACTTCAGCATGCAAGGGATTACGAAAAGATTCTCCTTAATATAGGAAGAACAGGAGATCATCCAATAAAAAAAAGAATAGAAAAAGCACTTAGATTCCACGGCTCCGAACTGGTCACCATTGCAATGAATTTTGTAGAGAAAGAAAAAGAAGAGGTTAGTAAAAATTACAAACTGGCAAGAAAAATAACCTTTATCTTTCTTATAATTCTGGCAGTAATGCTATTTGCTATTTCTGCATTTATTATGCGGGGGGTTTTCAATACATTGAGCAGATTATTGAATTATACTGAAAAAATAGCAAAGGGTGATTTTACCCGCATTGATACTACAAAGGATTCTAAGGATGAATTTTTTCCCCTTGAGGTAGCGATCAGCAAGATGATTGATGAACTGGAAAAGCGTCAAAAAATTCTGGTGGAAAGCCATAAAATACGCGCAATCGGCAATCTGGTTGCAGGGGTTGCCCATGAATTGAATAATCCTCTTAATAATATAATGTTAACTTCCTCTTCACTGCAGGAGGATTATGATGATCTGGATGAAAAAGATAAAATTGAGATGGTCGATGATATTATAGGGGAGACTGAACGTTCACAGGAGATCGTAAGAAACCTTCTCGATTTTGCCAGGGAAAGCGAAACAACCGTTGTATCCGTAAGCCTTGAGAAAGTTTTAAAAAAATCTATTACCCTTGTTGCCAACCAGGTCAAGCTTGCAAAAATACACCTTACAACAGATATTCCTCTGGATCTCCCTCCAATTCATAGTGATCCTCAGTTATTAAAACAGGTTTTTGTTAATATTTTACTCAACGCTGTTGATGCTTTACCTGAAAAGGGGGAAATTTTTATTTCTGCTGATAATAACATGGAGGACGGGTTTATATGTATAAATATTAAAGATAATGGCCCAGGCATACCCGAACATGTATTACAGAGAATTTTTGAACCATTTTTTACCACCAAACTCCATGATAAAGGAACAGGGCTTGGGCTTTCTGTTTCCCGTGGAATTATCGGAAAACTCGGAGGCCGCATCCTGGTGAAAAGTAAAGTTACTAAAGGGACTACGTTTACACTGATGCTCCCTAAAACTGATATACCATTTGTCTAAGCGGGTCAGCAGTTTAAACCGGTAAATCCCTCTCAAATAATCGTTTCCGGGTTGCTGCTCCATTAAGTCGTGCCAGGCTAAAATTATAAATGATGGTTTATGAGTAACTATTCAGCGTCGCTGCTTTAAGATAATCGGGGAGAACTATTGCTTCCACAGCATCAATCCGGTTGTTTCATCATAAACCCTTGTCAAGGTCTCCCCTGCCAGTTCCCGCAAAACAATTTCTCCGGCAAAAAGTATAGATTCGGAAAATAGATGCCCCCCAAAGGTTCTCCCATCTTCACCGCATAAAATTATATGAGCGTGGGCTATGGGGGCATCGTCATTTATTGAGATGTTTCCTGTGCATGACAATATTTCAAACTCCCCTTTTTCCACGGCTGTAACATAGACCTGTTGCTTTTGATCGTATATGCCTGTTGTAACCGATGAAAGAGCGCCTATAGCAGAAAACTCGCCGGTTTTAACATTTGCTTCCCTGCAAAAATTTTCTATGGATGTAATCAAATCTTCATTATAAGGAAGTCTCCCCATAAAAATACGGTGTTGGATAAATTCTGAGGCTATTAATTTTTTCATTGTTTTTATTAAAAGATAAAATTAAAGATTAATGTTGTAACAGACCCCTCGGGGTAGTTTTCCGCGTCAACTATAAAAATAGTTCTTAAGCTGCATTCAATATGGTGTGCCGCATATGTAACCAGGGGACCGATTCCCAGGGACATCTCTTTTGAATTTCTGATTTCATGGCTATCCATTTTGTCATTAAATAATTGCTGATTATAAAAGCCGGCAATTCCAAGGCCGGTTTCTCTGGAAAATTTATAAGCAAGCATACAGTTATATTGAAAATAATGACCAAAGAGATAGGTTGAATCACGATCGTGGGTAACCGGATTTACAAAATCATCATTTTCCGTATAATAATTAAACTGTAAATGATTTTTCCATAAAAGCCCCTCCCCCACACCAATATCTAAAAGCGCAAATGTTTCAAAAAAAAAGAGGAGTTCATAAATGTTGCTTCCAAGATTCAGGTGATCCTTTTTGTAGTTTGCAGTGGGCAGAGAAAGATCAAGGCCTATAAAGCCATCAAAACCATTACCTTTAACAGAAAACATATTCTTCCAGTATACCGAGGCCCCAACCTTGATATCACCCATTCCGCTCCTTTTGTATACTTCTCCATCTACTTTAACTCTGGAAGTGGCCCATGGAATAGCTATTTCAGGTATGATTCGGGCATTTCCGTTGGCAAAGGATATTGGGCTTGTGTATAATATTCTGTTAAACATGGCATAGGTCGCAGCATTAAGCCTGTGATCTACGCTGGAACCCTTATGATCCATAAGGCGATCAAAATGAATAAACTGCTGGTAATTAAGAAAGAGTAATTTATTCGCGGGGGGGGGCTCAGGAGACAGCACACCGCCAAAAAGACTGCTTGCGCCATTATTAACACCCGGGGCAAGGCCCAGACCCAGACCTTTGTAAATACCGATCTTGGTCAGGTTATATTCTGTTCCTTTACAGCTCCACTTCAAATCTGCAAAAGCAGCTGATGTATAACATGTTAAAAATACAAAAAAAAATATCAAATCAGAGCAAACTTTTTTTATCCGCATGGCAGTCCTGAGTAAGTGATTTACTTAATTAGCATTAAGTCAGAGGTAAAAAAATATCCTTTTTGTAACTATATTATACCATACAAAAAAGCAAGAGGTATAAATTGTTTTTATTTAGGAACGTAGATGAAATAAGTTGAGCAGAAATAGCGCAGGATTTTGGCCCATATACAAGGCG
>CAZNFB010000061.1:0-11952 GCA_964572105.1 uncultured Desulfobacteraceae bacterium | reverse complement strand
TTCGGTTGCCCTGCGGAATTTACCCCAAAAATCTATCTCCCATCTTAAAGCGGGGGCAATAAAAAAATTGTTATCAGTGAAACCCATTTTCCTCCCCCCGCTGGAGTTTCCTCTGCTTGCATTGGCGTCTAAGTCTAATCTGGGGTACGAATCAGCTCTGGCAAAGCCCAGGGATGCACGGGCTTCTTCTATCTTACTGGCCACAATTTTTATATCTTTATTTTCCTGCAATGCCGCGGTAACGAGTGAGCCGAGAACGGGGTCATTGAATAGCTCCCACCATTTCAGGGCCACCATGGTTTTGGCTTCTTCATCCGCAAACCTGTAAGCATCATCTGTTTTTATAACAGGCCTTTTAAAATCAGGACCCAGCATACAACCTGTAAGTGATACAATAGCGACCAGCGCAACACCCTTAACCAGTTTTTTAATTTCCATAACAATCATTATCGTAGAGTTATTTAATTGATTTTAAATCTCGTTTCTGTTCATACTTTCCAATTTTTCCGATGAAAATAAAGAGCATCGGATAAAAGAAAACGCCAAGAATAGTTGCAAGCGTCATTCCCCCTAATAAAGTCATACCCATGACCACTCTTGCCT
The DNA here is from genome assembly GCA_964572105.1 of uncultured Desulfobacteraceae bacterium. Classification (GTDB taxonomy): domain Bacteria; phylum Desulfobacterota; class Desulfobacteria; order Desulfobacterales; family BuS5; genus DAOWMW01. The sequence goes on along the minus strand of CAZNFB010000061.1, from coordinate 11,349 downwards.
CTGAGCCGGCGCCGGAAGCAACAACTAATGGAAAAATTCCTAAAATAAACGAAAAAGCTGTCATCAATATCGGCCTGAATCGCAACTTAGCGGCTTTTACGGCCGCATCGTACAGGGAGAGCCCTTTGTCGAATTCCAGTTTTGCAAACTCAACGATGAGTATGGCATTTTTAGCCGCCATTGCAATGAGCATCACAAGGGCTATCTGTGCAAAAACGTTGAGTTCATAGCTCTGACTGAAGAGTCTGGCTATGAACAAGGCTATAAACGCACCGAATATTGCAAAGGGGGTTCCCAGCAAGATACTGAAAGGTAATGACCAGCTTTCATACTGGGCGGCCAATATAAGAAAAACGAATAACAATGCAAAGAGGAAAGCAACAGAACCTGTTCCTGCCGCCTTTTTTTCCTGATATGACATATTACTCCACTCAAATCCCATATCAGCCGGAAGAGATTCTTTGGCCACTTCTTCCAGGGCATCCAGTGCCTGGGTCGAAGTAAACCCGGGGGCAGGCCCGCCACTGAGCTCTATGGCTCTATATAAATTAAATCGATTGGTATAATCCGGTCCCGCAATCTCCCTGATGCTTACAAAGGTTGATAATGGAACGTTTTTGCCCTCTTTGTTTTTTATAAAAAAGAGATTAATCCCGTCTTCGTTTAATCGGTATTGAGGTTCGGCCTGGATATACGCTTTGTACAACCTGCCGAATCTGTTGAAATCATTGACATAGGAACCGCCCAGAAAGGCCCCTACTGTGGTATAAATGCTATTTAAGGAAACACCTGCTTTAAGTACTTTTTCTTTATTGATTTCCATGTAGCGTTGGGGGACGTTTGCGCGAAAGGTTGTAAATACAGTTCCGATTTCAGGTCGTTTCATGGCAGCCTGAATAAATTTTGCAGTCTGTTTGGAGAGGTAATCCGGTGTATTACCCCCTTTATCCTGAATCATCAGCGTAAATCCGGAACCGCTTCCCAAACCGGGAATGGCCGGCGGCCCAAAGGCAAATACCTGTGCCTCGTTAATGGCGGATCGAAAATCAATATTTAGTTGGGCAACAACTTCTTTGGCGGTTTTATCCCGCTCGTTCCAATCCTTGAGGGAAACAAAAATAAAACCGTAATTACTGGACATGCCACCTGAAAGCATGCTGAATCCGGTCGCTGTTGTAATAAATTGCACCTCATCATATTTTTCAATGATTTTTTCGACCTTCCTGGTAACGACATCTGATCTTTGCAGGGATGCTGCATCAGGCAATTGTATATTTACAAGGAGATACCCCATATCTTCTGAGGGCATAAAACCGCCGGGAATTCTTTTTCCAAGTAAACCCATGGCAATGGATAAAATAACGATAAATATCAGTCCCATGGTTATTTTACGTGCCACGATACGGGTAAAGCCCATATATGCATTGGTGGATTTGTCAAAAACTTTGTTAAAGATTCCAAAAAATATCCCCAATGGCCCACGATATGGTTTTTGCTTTCTGAGCAAAAGAGAGCACAGGGCAGGGCTCAGGGTTAAGGCGTTAACTGATGAAAATACCACTGAAACGGCAACGGTGATGGCAAATTGTTGATAGAGGCTTCCGGTTATTCCCCCTATGGCGGCAACCGGAATAAACACGGCAACCAGAACCAGCGTGGTTGCAATAATAGGGGAGGTCACTTCTTTCATCGCATGTACGGTTGCCTGTTTAGGTTCCATACCGTTTTCAATATTGACCTGGACTGCTTCCACCACCACGATGGCATCGTCAACAACAATACCGATGGCCAGAACCAGACCCAGAAGAGATAACACATTGATGGTAAAACCGATTAACGGGAATAGAATAAACGCGCCGATCAGAGAAACGGGTATGGCGATGGTGGGAATCAGCGCCGCCCTCCAGTCCTGGATAAAAATAAAAACCACCAGGATAACCAGCGCCAGGGCGATCAATAGAGTTTCGATGATTTCATCAATGCCTGCCGTAATGGCCAGAGTGGTGTCCAGAGATACGTCATATCTGAAACTCTCAGGGAAAGATCCGGAAAGTTCTTCCATTGTATTTTTGACTTTTTCGGCCAGTTCAACGGCATTGGAACCTGGCGCCTGATACAGGGCTATCATGGCGCATTCTTTATTATCAAGCCGGGTAATGACGTTATATGTTTCAACACCCAGCTCAACCCGGGCGATATGTTTTATCTTGACCTGTGATCCACCCTCAGATGTCCTTATGACAATTTCTCCGAACTCTTTTTCAGATTGCAGACGCTCCGGCAGCCTGACTGTATATGTGAATTCCGTGCCCGGGGGGGCAGGCTCTGCGCCGAATTTTCCTCCAGGCACAATAACGCTCTGTTCCCGAATCGCATTTATTATCTCCGGCACAGTTATGCCCATTTGAGCTAAACGATCCGGTTTGATCCATATACGCATGGAATAATCACTGGCACCCATTACATCAACGAGTCCGATACCTTTTATCCGGGCTAAAATATCCTTAATGTTGATCAGGGCATAGTTGCCCAAAAAATGTTGAGAATGATTTTTATCTCCTGATGTCAGCGAAATCAGCATAAGAATATTCGGCAGTGATTTCTGAGTGACAACCCCAAGTCTTTTGACCTCTTCAGGCAGTCTCGCTGTGGCGGAGGCTACTCTGTTCTGGGTAAAAACAGTGTTCATATCCGGGTCGGTGCCGGTCTCAAATGAAACCTGAATACTCATTGACCCGTCATTGGAATTGGTTGACTTCATGTAGATCATATTATCGACGCCGTTGATCTGCTGCTCTAAGGGGGTTGCCACTGATTGTTCCACACTGATGGCATCCGCCCCTGTATAGGCGGTGGTTACCTGGACCACAGGGGGAGTAATGTTGGGATACTGCTCCACTGGAAGGCCTTTTAAAGATATCACTCCCACAATCACAATTATAATGGCGATGACCATGGCTACAATCGGGCGTTTTACGAAAAAATTATCTTTATCTGAATAATCAGAATTATTTATTTTATTCATCTGGTAATATGATTTCTTTAATTATGGGGTTCACGACGGCACCGTCTTTTACTTTCTGTAACCCTTCATAGACGACTTTCTCCCCGGATTTTAAACCTTCTGTGATAAGCCAGAATTGCTTAATCTTTGGGCCTGTTTTGACTTCTCTTTTTTTGACTTTATTGCTATTATCAACCACAAAGACACTGTATAATCCCTGCAAGTCCGTAACACATCTTTGGGGAATCAGAATTCCGTCTTTGACAACTTTTACCCTGGCTTTTACCCTGGCGAACTGTCCTGGTCGGAGCATTTCATCCGGGTTGGGAAATGAAGCCTGAATTAACAGGGCACCGGTGGTTGGATCAATATTCCTGTCAGCAAAGTCAATTTTCCCTTTGTGCCCATACACAGATCCGTCCGCCAGAATCAATTCCAATTTTGGTTGTTCGGAATCCCCATAGGTGGCAGAGTCGTTTCGGGAGAGAAGGTGGCGAACAAAGCGTAAGTATTCAGTCTCTGTGATAAAAAATTCCACGAGGACGGTGTCAATACGGGAGACTGTATTTAAAATAACAGGATTGGGCTCCCGACCAACAAAATCTCCGACCTTTGCCTTTGTTTTGCCGATAATTCCGGATACTGGAGAATAAATCTTTGTATAATCCAGTTGTATCTCCTCAGCTTTGAGATTCGCCCTGGCCGCTTCCACCGATGCGATGGACGCTTCATATTGGGCTACAGCAGCATCTAAGTCGCTCTCACTGACCGCTTTTTCCTCAGCAAGGGGCTTATATCTGTCTAAATCACTTTTAGCTTTTGCTAACATGGTTTGTGCTTCGGCAACCATACTCATTTTTGCTGCAACAGTTGCTTCAAATTGCCGACTTTCCAGAGTATAGAGCAAAATGCTTTTTTCAATCCGTGCACCTTCTTTAAAATGGATCTCTTCCAGGTAACCTTCTACCCTGGCCCGTATGGCAATATCTTTAAAACCGAATATTTGACCAACATATTCTCTATATATGGGGACTGGGTGAGATTTAGTTTGAAATACCTCGACATTTTGAAAAACGGTTTGCTTTTGCTCCTCTTTTTTTTTTTCACTGCACGAAGAAAGGAACAATATTAAAATACATACTATATTCAACAGGATCGTTTTCATTTTTTTTCTCTTTAAATTGAAGAAAAGTTAAATGTTATAAGAATTTTTCTACACTACAATAGCAGATTCACCTGGTCAAGTTTTAACAAAGAACTCTAAGGGCTCGCTCAAAAATAACTTTACATTTTAAGCGCCGATGCATCCCGTCTGGCTGTGTTCCGAAAGCGCAGAAATATGCTTGATATTCCTGCGTTTTCGTGCCTTGCCAGCCAGGCGCCTCAACACTTAAAATTGCGAACTTATTTCGTCCCCGTTCCTAAGGGGATTTCCCATCCACCGATTGTGCAATGTGTATACCTACCAGGCGGGCAAGAACCACAGTCAGATAAATTTGGCCGGTAGCGGCTTCAAGGACTGATAATGATTTTGCCGAAGAAATTAAAGGTGTTATATCGCCATACCCAAGGGTCGTGAGGGTGACAAAGCTATAATATATAAATGAGTTAGCGTCTATGCTCTCCCCCTGGGAAAAGTGAAATGCGTTGGGATGAAAAAAATGCAGAATTTCAAAAATGTTAGCCCACATTAAACCGATCAAAAAAAAAGCACAAATTGCGCCAACAATAATATCGCTGGTAACATCTTTAGCTTTGAACAGATAAAATATAAGAATGATTGCTGTATAAACAAAAAAAAGAGCAAAAGAGACTTTGGTCATTACTTTAAGAAATGAGTTTTCCATGAAAAGGAGCGACCAGCTCCCTGCAAACGCTGGTAAGGCAAAGGCCAGGGAAATAATTAAAACTTCTTTTTTTTCGCTGGCCGCATATATCCCTGAAATTAGAATAAAAGTGATAAAGACATCCATGAGAAGGCGTATGCTAATAAGACCTTCCATGAATGGACGGAGGGTAAACAGGAGGAATAAAGAGATCAGCAATGAAGAAAATCTGCCGACCTTGATTCTGGTTAGGGTAAGGTATAAGTTTTTAATCATGTTTGGGTTGTGGGCATTAAGCCCGCTTTGGAATACCTGTTATAAAAAACAGCTACCTGAGTACGTCCATCTCTCTTTTCTGAAGGTAAAGCTTACGAACCCATTCATACTCAAATGGAGAACCGGTCTCGTAGTAACGGAATTTTGTCCGATGCCGGATGTCAATTGAAAGAAGAATGGTGACTCCGGCGTTCAAAAGATCTTCGTCGCTGCTATCCATATTAAATTCATTCACAATTGCACTGAACATGGCATTGTATAGTGCAAAATCGACAGTAAGCCCAGCCGCATCACGCAGTGATGAAGGGCCAAATACCGGAAGAACAAGATAAGGTCCGGCTTTCAGCCCATAATGGCCGAGTGTCTGACCGAAGTCTTCATCCTGCCGGTAAATGCCCATGGATGTGGACGGGTCAAAAAGACCTCCTATGCCGACGGTTGTATTGATCACAATTCGTTCTGCTGTTTTGAGAGTTGATTCACTTTTAAGCTGCAGAATAGAATTGGTCAGGTTCGTTATCTCACCGAGATTCAGAAAAAAATTTGAGATACCGCATTCCATAAAATCAGGTGTAATAGTTTCATATACATTTACAACCGGCAGAAAAATGTATTTATCAATTTTCGCATTAAATTTGTAGATGCGGCGGTTAAACCCTTCCCATGGGTCATAGGCATCAACAGGATGTACAACATCTTCACGGATGATTTCGCTAACCGGACGTTTTGCAGGTATAATGCTTTCCTGTTTGACAGGAGCAGTGGCACACGCATTAAGCGTGTAAATAACTGCAAATAAAATAAAGACTTTCCCAAAAGAAGTGCCGCATTTTATCATTATCGTACCCCCTCTGGCTTAAAGAAGTCGATCATGTATGCGATATTATCCTTGTAAGCCATGTTCCCGCAGTGACCTCCCCTGGGATATATCTTTGCCCTGTCACCAAATACGCGGCGGAAAAAGTCTATTTCTCCTGTTTTAAGTATAATATCATCTTTATTGTGGGCTACCCTTATTTTTTTTGCATTTTTCAGATAATCCTCAATGCTTTTTAAACTCATGCTTGTACTAATAAGAGATTTCTTTGTCAGATCAGGCTGTGCTGAATGATAATATGGATAAAAAATATCATTGAAATAATCAGTAAAAGTGGTTCGTCCACATACCTTGAAATAATCGGTGAGTGAGCTATAGCTTGTGAGAACAAGGTTTTTGGGAATAATGTATCCGGCGTTGGTCATCACATCCGTTGCAAAAAACATGTTCATTGATGAAATGCGAAAAGACAATCCAATAAGAGCTTCCATTTTTTCTTCAGGAGGATTTTTTTTTTTATAAATATTATAAAAGAATTCATTGTTAAATTCTATGAAATCTGCCTCTACATATTCTTCAGCAAATTTGGATGTCATTTTGGTCCAAAAGCTATTGATATCCTCGATAGTATCTTTCAGCATATGATCCAGAATATAAACGGAATTATATAGATTGACAGGGGGGTTGATCATGTAAACCTTTCTGAAATTAAAAGACCGTTTATCCTCATCAATTTTTGAGACAAATGCAGCCTGAGCAGCCCCAAGACTGTATCCGGTCAGAAAAAATTCAGATACGTCAATAGAATCTTTTACCTTTTCCCAAATAAGTTCCATTACATGATACAGATCTTTGCTGTCATTGACTATATGGCCGGGCACCATGGTTGAAGATGCTGATACGATAAAGTTTGGATGGGTGGGTGATGTCAGTGATATAACATGAAAGCCTGCCTGGAAAAAGGCCTTTTGAAGTATCTGCATCTTTGAGGCATTATATCCGGCTCCTGTGCCGGCTATAATCCAGATAAGCGGCGCTTTAACCTTCTGGTAAACAAGGGAATATCTCAGTTTATCTTCATACCAGAAGACTTCGGGTATCTCGCGGTCCCTGAATACTGTCAGCTTCATATTCCTGATCCTTATGTTATCAGGGAGCATGGCCTTATACTCTTCAGGAGTTCCTATGATTGTCGCAGCGTATTCATTCAACAGAGGATAATCATATGCTTCAGACTTTGCCTGAAAGTAGATGGCGGAAACCAGTATCAACAGAAACAATATAAAATTTCTCATATTCACCTGCTTTCTATTTTTTGGCATTGTTGTTGAGTTATGAGTATTGAGAAAAAACAGATTGTATCTTTATTTTTAATATTTGCCCTCATATCCCAAAATAGCCGAAATTAAAACCAATTCCAAATTATTTATATGATATATTTATACGGAATAGTGATGCAAGGTTTTTTTAAAATTTGCATTAACCGTTGATATATGCTATTTGATAGCCCATAATTTAGCAATCTAAAATGTTCGTGAATATATAGGCACAGTGGTTTTTTAAATGATTTCACAGGATATAGTTATTGACAATAAGTTTGGCATCCATGCCAGGCCGGCCGGGAAGATAGCTAATCTTGCGGTAAAAGCAAAATCTAATATCTGGATAATCAATAATGGAAAAAGAGTGGATGCTTCGGATATTTTCGAAATTCTTACCCTTGCATGTGAGGCAGGTACAAAAATTACATTTGAGATTGATGAACCTTGTGATAAGGGTGTTTTAGAGCAACTTGTTCAACTGGTTAAAAATCGATTTGGAGAATAAAAAAATAGATGTCACCGTCAATGTTTGAAGAAAAATTTTTATACGGTATAAATGCGTCTCCTGGAATTTGCATAGGCAGAGCTTATCTTGTTAACCAGGTCAATATGGATATTGTTGAGAAATATTATCTTAGCTCCAAGGATTTGCCTGCAGAGGTAAAACGTTTTAAGGCAGCTGTTAAAAAAACCAAGGATGAACTCGATCAATTAATCAAAAAAACACCTGATGCCATGCAGCGTCAAACCGGTATTTTTGAATCCCACCTGATGATGCTGAAGGACAAAATGCTCTATGACAAAGTCATTGAAACATGTAACGAGGAGCAGGTTAATGCGGAGTGGGCAGTGAAAAATGTTGCTGCTAATTTGAAAATGATGTTTCATCAGATGGAAAATCCGTATTTAAGTGCCCGTGTTGCTGATTTAACACATGTGACAGACAGTGTCATGAGAAATCTTGTGGGAGCTAAAAAAGTAGATATAAACAATATAAAAAAACGTGTTATTCTTGTTGCAGATGACTTTTCTCCTGCTCAGACCAGTCAGATAAGTTTGAAAAAGACACAGGGTTTTGTGACAAATAGAGGTGGAAAAACTTCCCATACAAGCATTATTGCACGAACTCTGGGAATTCCGGCTGTTCTTGGTCTTGACAGGGCAACTGACCTGATTAATGATGATGACCTTATAATAGTTGACGGCACCGCAGGAATAGTTATTGTTCATCCTAAAGAGAAGACTTTGTTCGATTTCTCGCTACGTCAGGAAGCCTATGCTAATTATAAGGCAACTTTAACTTTAAACAGCGATATCTGTGCAAAAACAACCGATAATGTTCGCCTGCATGTTATGGGAAATATTGAGCTGCCTGAGGAGGCGGACTCTGTAATTTCCCATGGTGGAGACGGGATAGGGCTTTACAGAACAGAATTTCAGTATTTAAATTGTCCCATGTTTCCCAGTGAAGATGACCTTTTTGAAAAATATAAGGGTGTGGTGGAAGCAATGGCGCCAAAGCCTGTAACAATCCGGACTCTTGATATTAACGGTGATAAGGCCATCGGGTCCATGTCTGGACCCGATGAGACTAATCCTTTTCTTGGTCTTCGAGCCATAAGATATTGTCTGAAAAATCCTGATATTTTTAAGACTCAGCTTAAAGCCATATTAAGGGCAGCTGCGTTTGGGAATGTCAGAATATTATTTCCGATGATATCATGTTATGATGAGATAATAATGGCCAGGGCACTGTTGAACAAGGCAGCCTCTATTCTGGATGCGGAAGGGACAAGGTTTAATCCGGATATTGACATTGGTATCATGCTTGAGATTCCTTCGGCCATTATTATGGCGGACAAGTTGTCAGAGCAGGTCGATTTTTTCAGCTTTGGAACAAATGATTTAATTCAGTATTCCCTTGCCATAGACAGGGGGAACAGGGATGTTGCTTATCTTTATGATGGACTCCAGCCTGCTGTTATCCGGTTAATGAAGCATGCCGCAGATGTTGCAGAGGAGAAAGGGAAAAAAATGTCCCTTTGCGGCGAAATGGCTGCTGATTCCCTTTATACACCGATAATTCTGGGATTGGGGATTGATGAACTGAGTATGAATCCCAGGTCGATACCGGCTGTGAAAAATATAATAAGATCTATTTCCATGAAAGAGTCCCGGCAGTTTCTGAAAGAGGTGTTAAAGCAGAGTACAGCCTCTGCCATAATGGAGATGCTCCAGGATACTTATGGGAGTCTTTTGTCGGACAAAATATATTGATCAGAAACGGGGATTAAATAACTGCAAAATATAAAATTTGATACTCGTAGGGGCAACCCTCTGTGGTTGCCCATCGTTACCCCCCCCCTGTGGTTGTCAGGAATTACGTGATTAATTTATAATCGGGCAGGATGTAATCGGGCAGGCACAGAGGCCTGCCCCTACTTTAAATTTTGCAAGGTGTTAGTCAGTTAGGTTTTACAAAATATTCTTTATCCTTAAATGAACCGGATATAAGAACTCCTTTTGATGTGTCAGTACCTACGGAAATAAGTTTTATCTCCCCTGTTTTATCTCCCGGCATTAAGAAGTTACTGTTTTGAAACCCTTTGATACTTTTTATGCTGTATACTTTTAAAATGTTGCCGGGTACAAGTCCGGCATTTTCTCCGGAAAATATTGTAATATTATCTTCTCCCTGGGAAGTCATAAATCCCATCCATGGAAGGTTGTTTAAGCCTTTTGCCATCTCTTTTCCTGCTTTATGAACATTCTTGATAAAGTCCTTTTTAAATAAATCCATGTTAATGAGTTGGCTGGACATTATTTTTTCCCTGTGGGATTTGTCAATGTTGAGTTTGTAGACAAAATTTTTGTTAAGGATTTTTGCCCTTGTATTTATATCATGGACCACGGCTTCCATGGATATGTTGACAGTTTTTTTCGATTTCCTTAATAACCCACCACTATCTTCATCTGTATATATATTCGTTAATGCCCCTGTTATTATTGCGTTTAAGCCGTTTTTTCTCCCTTTTTCGGATAAAAGATCCTGATCGATCCCCATGGACGTATCTTTTGATAATTGTTTTAAGAACAGGGGATAATTTTTATCTCCAGGCATTTGAAAAATATAATCAGGACATTGTCTGCTTAAAATTTCCATTAGTCCGGTATAAAATTTTTTATCAAACCCGGAAATAGTAAAAGGGGTTTTATTCTCAAATGGAGCAAAGGCGATTATTTTTTTTAAATTTATGACCCTGACATCTTCAATTGCCGGAGCATCTTCTCCTTTTTTATGCAAAATACCTTTGCCTGTTATGTCCAGAGTCTCTGCCATACCCAGTGCTGTCGGTACAGGAACTTTATTAAGGTTCGATTCCATGTCCGTTTCTGCTGATGCTTCAGACTGTTTAAGGGGAGCTTTAACTTCTGTTTTATCTTTGTCTGATTCCAGATGTGTTAGATCTCCAGAGGTATCTGTTTTATCGTTTGAATATAATATCGCTGTTACACGTTTTGCAATATCCCTTTTTACCTTTACATTTCCGGTAATTCTGTTAAAAATTATTTTTGATCCTGTTACGGAATTATTTCCATCTGTGAAGGTTACTTCTTTGCCGGTCAAGACAAGTATCTGATCTTTTGTTGTATACTGAACATTTTCGGATGTGGCAATTTTGCCGTCAGCCGCAACTAAAACATTTCCACTTGCAACGATCTTGTCTATTGATTTATTGTCCGTACTATTTACATTGTCGGCAGCATCTTTTTTATAATAGATTTTCAGATTGTCTGCGGTGATTGTAAAATTTTCGCCGGACGCCTGTACGTTTCCTGAAAACTCGGCGGAATTTTCCTTGCTTTTAATGTTCAGGTTGTCTGCTGTAATTTGAATTTTATTATTTTTTTCTTGATTCTCTGATGCAAAAACAGGCAAGAAAGTAAGCGCATATGTAAAAAATAATGCAATGGCAAAAAAGGATAAGGTCAGGTGATTTTTTTTAGTGTGAAATATTTTTTTCACTAAGGTCTCCTAAAAAGTATTTTAAAAAGTTCTTGTATAGTTTATAATTTTATTTTTTAGCAAAACTATTCAGTTGA
>CAZNFB010000060.1:0-12053 GCA_964572105.1 uncultured Desulfobacteraceae bacterium | reverse complement strand
GGCCAAAAGACAAGCTATTTCGTTCAACTTATAAAATTTTCGTTCCTAAAATATATATTTGGCAGGATTTACATAAAGGCCGTTTATCTTGATGCTATAATGGACATGGGGCCCGGTTGTTCGTCCGGTACTACCCACCGTAGCAATAGAATCTCCCCGTTTTAGCCTGTCACCCTTTTTGACCATAAGTTTATCAGCATGCCCATAGATTGTGAGCATACCATGGCCATGATCAATTACAACTGTCTTTCCCATTAATCTCTTTTTCCCTGAAAATTTAACAATCCCATCAGCAGTAGCTATAATCGGCTGGCCCTTTTTAGCAGAAATATCAAGCCCGTTATGGAAAGTACGGCGCCCGGTAAATGGTGATTTTCTATATCCAAAACCTGATGATGTCCATCCGACTTTTTCTATAGGGCGGATAGATGGAGTGGCTGCCAGCAGATTTCGTTGTTTTTCGCACTGCTTATGCAAGGCTTCAAAAGACCGGGCAGCCCCTTCCGATATTGCGCTAAGATCCTTTACCTGTTTATGCATCCTGCGCATAAGAGGATTATGTGTTGAATCAAGGGAGACTTCGGCTTCAATACTGTCAGGGATTGGTCCGCCAACATTAAAGAGACTTTGCTGATTTTCTGAATTATTATCAATATTGGCAATAATACGCAGCTTTTTCTCAAACTCATTTAATACTATCAATTTTGATCTTAATGTATCTATATCTTTGGAAAAGGTCTGTATCTGTTTCCGCTGACAAAGCAATTCATCGGACTGGACTGAAATTTTTGCTTCGAATATTCGCAAATCCATGGCCTTCTGCTTAATTTTGAGATAATCACAGGTAACATAAACGAAGCCGCCAACGCAGGCAGATAAAAAAACAAATAACAACAATAATAATTTTTTTGTAATAGTTACTTTTTTGAATAAAGAGCCGCTATCATTAAAAGCAATAAAAAAAATGGGCCTGCTCATAGCTATTTAGTCCTCAGCCGGTAAAAATTCTTCTTCATCCCGATAACCGAGATGAAGAAGAGAAACAAAAACAATTAAGCATTAACAAAATTCATTATTTATTAATTTTTTTTGTTACTTTTGAATTCCCAGTTTAAATTTAAGAGATTTAAGTGTATTTTTCATGAGCATTGTAATTGTCATGGGGCCGACACCGCCAGGTACAGGAGTAATGGAACCTGCTATTTCCTTTGCAGCATCAAAATCAACATCACCGGATAAAACAGCAACCATTTTACCAGGATTTTTCTTGCTCGGTTTCTCTCCAATCCTGTTAACTCCCACATCTATTACACAGGAGCCGGGTTTAATCCATTCCGGTTTAACAAGTCCGGGAACCCCTGCTGCAACTATAAGTATATCGGCACGTTTGCAGTGACCCTCAAGATTTTTTGTCCGCGTATGAACAACAGTTACTGTGGAGTTGGCACCGTCACCTTTTTGCAGCATCATGTTTGCTATGGGTTTACCCACTATATTGGAACGTCCCACAACAACAACTTCTGCACCGCTGGTCTCAACACCGGCTCTGATAATCATCTCCTGAATTCCAGCAGGTGTACATGGGGGAAACTTAACTTCATCACCGCCAATCATAAGACGACCCACATTTACAGGATGAAATCCATCAACATCCTTATTAGGATCAATGGCATTTAAAACCTTTTTTTCATCTATATGCTTGGGAAGGGGCAACTGTACAAGAATACCATTAATTGAATCATCATTATTATACTTAGCAATAAGTGCCAGAAGATCTTCTTCGGAAATATCCGCAGACTGATCATCCTGTACCTCTGTAAAACCGACCCTGTGAGCGGTTTTGATCTTTAATGTAACATAGGATATTGAAGCTGGATTTGCACCGACCAAAATTGTTACAAGCCCGGGTACAACACCATGTTTTTCTTTAATATCGACAACTTCTGCCGCGATCTCATCAAGGATCTCTTCACGAATTTCAGTCCCTTTTATCAACTTTGCTGACATATATTTAATCTCCTTAAAAAAATATTACACTACTTAAAAACTTCAAAATAAAATATTTACCATTATTTATGTTTTTTTACAATACCGGCAAACAATTAATTCTTGTTTAATGGTAACTATTCAGCGGCACTGATTAAAATCAGACAGCAGGTTTAATCAGATTATACTTGGTGCTGTACAGATCAGCATAGTTACCATTAAACAAATATATAGATATTCAGACAATAAATTTCATAGGGCCAGATGTTAGAACTGAGCTATGGTGAAATTTAAAAAGCTCCGGCTGTTTAAGCGCAGCGAGTTTAAGAGGTTTTTTAATTTTATTATAGCTCAGTCTATTGATAAAATTATTTATGGGACGGTTCCATCCTAAACAGAAAAAGGCACATTCATCAAGCCTGCTGTTTCATCAAGACCTTCCATGATATTCATATTCTGAACAGCCTGACCTGCTGCCCCTTTAACAAGGTTATCTATTGCAGATGTTATTATCAGACGATTATTTTTCTGGTCAACCTTATACCCGATGTCGCAATAATTTGTCCCCTTGACATGGAGTGTATCCGGCCGGCCTTCTTCTTTGCATATGCGGATAAAAGAACGGTTTTTATAAAAAGAACCGGCTTGAGCATATATATCCTCAATATCAATTCCCTTATTAAGATTTGCATATATCGTGGTATACATACCCCTGGTCATGGGGACAAGGTGGGGAACAAAAGTTATGTTAACAGGCCTGCCTGCTGCCGCCCCCAGCACTTCATTCATCTCTGGATTATGGCGGTGAGCTCCGATTTTATAAGCCTTAAATGATTCATTTGCCTCACAAAAATGTGCGGTTAATGAAGGGGACCTCCCTGCCCCGCTTACACCAGATTTGGAATCTGCGATTATTGACTCAGTATCTATCATATTATTTTTCAATAAAGGCACAAGGGGCAAAAGAACACTTGTGGGATAACATCCTGGATTACCAATAAGAGATGCTTTTCTTATATTATCATAATAAACTTCACTCAGTCCGTAAACAGATCTTTGCAGCAAATCCTTTGCCGTATGGGGCTGGTAATAAGATTCATAGAGCAAAGGATCATCAAATCTGAAATCTGCGGAAAGATCAATCACTTTTTTATTACGCTTTACAAGCTCAGGGACTATTTCCATGGGAAGCTTATGGGGAAGGGCTAAAAAAATAATATCTGCTTTAGCACAAATACTTTCAATGGACAACTCTTCACAAACCAGATCAACGGACCCATCCATGGATGGAAAAATTTTGTCGAACCTCACATCAACATATTGACGGGAAGTTAAAACCTGTATTTCAACTTCAGGATGGCCCGATAACAGCCTCACAAGTTCTGCCCCGGCATATCCTGTTGCCCCTATTACTCCAACATCAATCATACAAACTCCTGTTCCCTGCTGCATATTTGTAAAACAAGCCTTTCCAGTATTAATTTATGATCCATACCTGTGGATTTCATCATTTCATCGGCTTCACCCAGGGATTCAAATGCTTTAAAAAGCTCACGTTTTTTAAACCTGTCAGATTTTTGAAACATTTTATAAACAGGAAAGGAATTTTTCGGAGTCCTTGCAACCATAAGGTCTGAAGCGCTTTTTTCACTGGTTTTTGAGCCCTTTTTTAAAAGCATCTCATCTATTTTTTTCTGCGCCTTTATAAATTCCTTATCATATTCAATTACAGCAGGAATCGTAGTTTTCTGAAAATGATTATATGGACAACCAGGCAGCCACGCACTCCTGTAACGACTCTCAACAAAACCCTTTACAAGAAGAAGTTTTCGTATCTGATTTGTTATTGCTGTAACAAGCTGAAGAGGATGTTTTATTTCACCCCCATCAAGGAGTGAGGCAAGATAAAAAAGTGCCATATCCCGGTTTCGGTCTGTTATGGCATCTGTGAATTCATATAATGGATCTTTTTTTGTTCGTTTTAAAACATACTCCACATCCTCAACGGTTATCATCTCGCGGGAACCAACATAATTAACAAGTTTTTCAAGGCTGTTATTAAAAGTACGAAGATCAAAACCAACCATTTTACACAGAGCAGAATATCCGTTTGGGTTTATTTTTTTTCGGCTTTTGTCAAGAACTGCAGTGAGTGTATCATGCAAAACCGAATTTTGGATTTTTCTCTCCTCCATGCGGCCACCGGCAGGGACAGTGCAATCAACCACCACCCCAAGCTCCTTTATTGTTTTATAAAGTCCCCGCCTTTTGTCCACATGATCTGTTGTTATTATTAAATGATTTTTTTCAGGGAAGCCCTTTTTAATTGAATCCTGCAAAAATTGCATATGGTCAGTGCCGGAAGGTACTGACAGATTACTGCTGATACAGTACTTAAGGACATCATCTATCCATGGGTCATCTGACCCACCATGGCCTTGATTCAATATTTTTTTTCTTTTTTCCCCCTTAAGATCATCCAGTTTTATATCCAAAAGAGCCATGAGATTAAGAAGCTGCAATGCTGCTTTTTTAATATCATCACCGTCAAAGGCCTCTTTAGCCTTTTGAAGGATAATTCCTTCATCCTGTTTAGAATAAAATATCCGTGAATCACAAAATGCCAGGACCTTTAATTCAGACAACATGGAAAAGGTGTTAAGGGTCGATATCAGATCAGCAATATTATTATTTGTTCCGGCAACAGATTGATAATTAGGATTTTTTAAATAATCCGGAAGCATGACCTCTAAAAGGCTTCCCATAATTTTTTTATAAAGAAATTCTTCACCATGGATCAGATATACAGGTGCAAAAGATGTTTCCTGTTTTTTCTTTAAATCCTGTTCAAATTTTTTAAAATTAATTGCAGGCATTTTTTTTCCGGCTCAGATACAAAAGCATAAAAATTGCGCCAACCGACATTATTATACCTACAATCTGGGAAACAGAGAAAATGTTAAAGAAAAGAGAACCCCTGAAATCTCCACGGAGGACTTCAATAAAGGAACGGATAAAGCCATAGATGAGAACATAACTCCAAAAAAGCTGCCCGTCAAACTCTTTCCGTAAACGGAAATACCACAGCAAAATAAAAATTATAAAATTGGCAAATGCCGAATAGAGCTGAACAGGATGAAGAAAAACACCCAAAGGAGCCAGGGAATCAGTATTTGTAAAGCATACTCCCCACGAAAGAGTAGTCTCTTTACCATAACAGCATCCTGCGGAAAAACAGCCAAGACGTCCGAAAAACTGACCAAGGGCAATGGATGGAGCAATAATATCGGTTGTTTTCCATACAGGTACCTGTTTAATTTTTAAATATATTACACCTGCAATTAAAGCAGCAATAAAACCACCGTAAAAAACCAAACCCCCATGCCATATTTTAAAAATCTCAAGGGGATCTTTAATGAACAGTTGGGGGGCCGTAAAAACATAAAAAATACGGGCGCCAAGAATAGCCGATATGAGAAGATAAAAAGCAAGATCTGTGATTATTTCTTTACTAAAATTTAATCTTTCAGCCTCCTTTGTCGCCATAAAAATTCCGGCCATGAACCCAAGAGCCACAAAAAAACCATATGTATGTATGGAAACAGAACCAATTTTAAAAAGAACAGGATGCATGATTTTATACTTTATCCTCCAAAAAACTATTCAGGCATTTTATCAAAGATCAAATGATATGCAAAAATTGTAATCCCAACTGTTATTGCGCTATCAGCAATATTAAAAGCCGGCCAATGAAGATTTTTTAAATAAAAATCAAGAAAATCAACCACATAACCAAATCGAATCCTGTCAATCATGTTTCGACGGCACCGCCGAAAATCATTGCTATACCGGTTCGTAATTTAAAATAGCCCGTCGGTATTTTTAAATAAAAAAAATAAATCATTATAATAAAAAGAGCCGACACAAAAATAAAAAAAAACACCCGGACAAAAGGGGGCTGATTCGCCATCAAGCCAAAAGCTCCACCAGGGTTTCTGATATTGGTGAAGCTGAAAAAACCGGTAACAACGGTAACAGAATCATAAAGAGGAAGCTTTCTTAAAACAACCTCCTTTGTTATCTGGTCAATTAAAACAACAAGACCGGCAATAAAAAACAGTATCGTCTGCCTGCCGGAAAAATCTATTTTCAAGCGTTAAGCTCCTTTATAACCTTCATACATCCATTGCAGATTTCGGGATATTCAGAAATAGTCCCCACAGATACGTTATGGCTCCAGCACCGCTCACATTTATCTCCCCGGGCAGGCTCAACCAGCACAAAGAGCCCTTCAATATCCAGACTTTCATAAGCTTTAGCCGATTTTTCATTTTTAGTTAAAAGGGCATCAGAAACAATAAAAATTGCACTTAAATCCTCAGAATATGGGGAAAGCTGATTATATAGATTTTCATCGGCAAAAATGGTTACTGCCGCATCAAGGGAATGACCTATTACTTTTTGTACCCGCGCCTCCTCCAGAGCCTTGGTTACATTCCCCCGCAGAGCAAGTAGCAGTTTCCATTTATCAGCAAGGGTATTATCTTTAAACCGGTCATCAGAAGCCGGAAGTAACTCAAAGTGAATGCTTTGCTTATCCCCTTTATTATCATCACAGGGCATAAAACTCCAAAGCTCCTCAGCAGTAAATGGAAGAATGGGAGCCATGATCTTTATGATTGAGTCAAGGATAATATGCATGACTGTTTGGGCATTTCTTCTTATTTTTGAACCTGGAGGCAATATATAGAGTCTGTTTTTCAATATATCAAGATAAAAAGCAGAAAGATCAATGGTGCAAAAATTAAAAAGTCCGTGATAAATAAGATGAAAGTCATAACTTTCATATGCATCCATGGATTTTTCTATGAAAAGCTGGAGTCTGTGGAGCATATATTTGTCAATATCCGGCATTGCTTCATAGGGGAGAGCATCTGTTTCCGGGTTGAAGTCTGAAATATTACCCAGGATAAATCTGCAGGTATTTCTGATCTTTTTATAAGCATCGCTCAACTGTTTTAATATGTTTTCAGATATGCGAATATCATCTTTAAAATCGGATGCAGCGACCCACAACCGGAGAATTTCGGCTCCGTACCTGTCTATTACCTTGCTGGGAGCCATGACATTACCAAGGGATTTGGACATTTTTTTCCCTTTTGCATCCACAACAAAACCATGGGTCAGCACAGATTTATAAGGAGCCTTGCCCCTTGTTCCAACTGCGGTGAGAAGAGAGCTGTGAAACCATCCCCTGTGCTGGTCACTACCTTCAAGATAGAGATCTGCGGGCCATTTAAGATAGGGCCGCGCCTCAAGAACCGCCGCATGGCTAACACCGGAGTCGAACCATACATCCAGAATATCTGTCTCTTTTACAAAGGTATTATTATTACATTTTTTACAAACTGCATTTTCAGAAATAAGATCTGCCACATCTTTTTCAAACCATATATCAGCTCCATATTTTTCAAACAGGGCAAGTATCTTATCCAAAGATTCCTGATCTATATAAACTTCCTTACATTCCTTGCAGTAGAACAAAGCAATGGGGACACCCCAGAAACGCTGCCTGGAAACACACCAGTCAGGCCGATTTTCGATCATACCATATATTCTGTTTCTACCCCAGGCCGGTATCCATTTTACCTTGTCTATCTCTTCGAGTGCTTTTTTTCTCAACTCTGTCTTTTCCATTGAAATAAACCACTGATGCGTGGCCCTGAAAATCACAGGTTTTTTACAACGCCAGCAATGGGGATATGGATGGGTCAAAGGCTCCCTGGCAGCAAGGAACCCTTCCTGGTCAAGACGCTGAATTATCTCCTCATTGGCTTTAAAGACAAACTTGCCGGCAAGGAACCCCGTTTCCTTTGTAAAACATCCGCTGTCATTTACAGGGGCATAGATATCAAGATCGTATAAAAGTCCCACCTCATAATCTTCACGTCCATGCCCCGGAGCAGTATGGACACACCCTGTACCCGCCTCAAGGGTAACGTGATTACCAAATGTTATCAATGAGTTACGATCATAAAAAGGATGACGGCATTCTTTTTTCTCAAGTTGTTGTGCATCAATTTCAGCCAAAATATCATAATCTGCAATTCCGAATTTATCCATGCAGCCTTTAACAAGATCCCGGGCAAGGATAAGAACCTCACCATTTTTTGTATCAACAGCAGCATAAGTAAAATCAGGATGGATAGCTATTGCAAGGTTTGCAGGGATTGTCCAGGGAGTAGTTGTCCAGATTACAAGATAAACTTTTTTTTCTTCTGATCCGGCAATTTTTAATTTAAAATTGTCTGCAACAGGGAATTTAACAAAAATTGACGGGCTCGTATCATCGGCATATTCGATTTCAGCTTCCGCAAGAGCTGTTTTACAGCTGGCACACCAATATATCGGTTTTTTGCTTCTAAAAAGAGACCCTTCAGAGAAAAATTTTGCGCATTCCGCAGCAATGGCAGCCTGATATTTATAACTCATGGTCAAGTAAGGATTTTCCCACTCACCCATTACTCCCAGCCTTTTAAAATCCTCACGCTGAATATCTATGAATTTTTCAGCATACACCCTGCATAATTTACGGATTTGAGCCTGGGTCATCTCCTTTTTTCTGCTTCCAAGCTCTTTTTCGACATTATGCTCGATGGGAAGACCGTGGCAGTCCCACCCTGGAACATAAACAGCATCAAAACCGGACATCTGTTTTGAACGAACGATTATATCCTTTAATATTTTATTTAATGCCGTACCAATATGAATATTACCATTTGCATATGGAGGGCCATCATGCAAAATAAACTGTTCTTTCTCCTTTGATGTTTCTCTGAGTTTATCGTACAGGCCAATCTGCTCCCATGCCTTTAACTGCTCCGGTTCACGCCGGGTAAGATTCGCTTTCATGGGAAATTTTGTAGCCGGCAAGTTTAAAGTTTTTTTGTAATTCATCTGTTTAACCATCCTTTATTTATCAATCCCTGATGCCACGGACTTTAACAACTTATAAACGATAACGGGGTGAAATTATTTATGTGACTATAATATATGATTGTCAGATAATAACCCGATTTTAAAATTTGGCACAAGGCCAGAGGTAGGAAGGCGTATTATTATACTCCTACGACCAATACGTGGTAAAATCATTTATGTGACGACCCATAGGCTGTTTTAACTGATTTATAAATCAGTACACCTAAAATAATTACAAACTGTTTAAAAAATGTCAGTAGTGTCCGGTTAGAAAGTTGCAAAAAAAATACGGGAAGTTTAATTGTTTTTTCCGCTATTGCTAATAAATTTCTTACGCTACAAAAACAATTAAATTCCCCTCACGCAAGACCCTACCCGGACACTACTGAAAAAATGTATAAACCATATATTTATATTGGTATTTTTTTTTTATGCAACCTTTTTGTGTTTTTTCCTATTATCTTTCAAAGTTTTAACCGTTAAACTCCCCTGCGCAAGATCCTGACCGGACACCATTGACCATGACAAAAACAGGGAATATGATTGGTTTAATGGAGTTAAATTAAAGGGACTATTGATATAGATTGTCAGATCATTAACTGACAATCTATAAATTTTAAAGTCTATAATTTGCATTTAAACCCTGTTTATAATTTACTACTTAATAAAGGGTATTTTCAACAAAAAATTTTGATTTCAAACACTTAGATTCTGAGCAATATATTGATTATTTTAAGAATACTTAAAAAAATGGCGACTCTATTTGAATTTTTATTTTTTTAATTGCATCTTAGAATATCATAAGATAATAATGTTATGATTAATGTTATAATAGTTATAATTATTACTTAGATTATCCTGCTTTACTGATATTTTTTTCATGTAATTAAACTCGTATGATAAGGAGAAGCCCATATGACTGGAAGATATTTTGAGGATTTTGAAGTTGGTGAAAAAATTTTCGGCAAAGGAATAACCATCACAGAAACCCATGTTGTTCAATTTGCAGGAATCACCGGTGATTTTCATCCACTTCATACAAATGAAGAACATGCAAAAAAAACCCAATGGGGGAAAAGGATTGTACACGGCCTCTTAACCGCATGTATGGCTATACCGGAGCTTGGCAACATTGTATCAGATACTGCAGTGGCACACACCAAAGATATTTTTAATTATACAGCGCCGGTATATTTTGGAGATACAATTCAGCCGGAGTTTGAAATAACAGAATTGGAACAAAAAAAACACTGGGGGAAAGTATCCATAAAGCTTGTTGTGAAAAATCAGAAAGGTGATGTTGTTGTAGACGGAAGCTCAGAAGTTTTGGTAAATAAGAGACCTGAATAGTAATTAGGAACTGAAGGGAAAATCATAGTTTTTATTCAGGCGCCATTTGAAGGAGAATTTAATATGCTTAACGGAAAAGTAGCTGTTGTTACAGGAGCCGCCCAGGGAATCGGCAGGGGTATAGCCCTGACCCTCGCACGTAAAGGGGCATCTGTTGCTGTTGTTGATCTGAATCTTGAAAAAGCAGAAAAAACAGTTAAAGACATTAATGTTCTGGGACAAAGGGGAATAGCTGTAAAAGCCGATATTTCTGATCATAATGATGTAAAAGCCATGGCTACAGCAGTTTATGATGAACTGGACAAAGTCGATATCGTGGTAAATAATGCGGGTATAGCCCGGGATACAATGGTTTTAAAAATGACCGAAGACCAGTGGGATGCTGTTTTCGGAGTACATCTGGTGGGAGCATTTAACTGTATTCAAGCATTTGTAAAAGGAATGATCAGTAGAAAATCCGGGCGTATTATAAATATTATTTCAGCAGCCGGTCTCCTTGGAAACATGGGAAGCTCAAATTATGCATCTGCCAAAACAGCCTTAATCGGTCTGACAAAGGCAAATGCAAGGGAACTTGCCAAATACAAAATAACATCCAATGCAATAGGACCTGCAGCGGAAACTCCCATATTACGCCATGTACCTGATGCCGCGAGAGCTGCTTTTTCCAACCGTGTCCCCCTGGGATATATGGCCCCTCCCGAGGAAATAGGAGATGTAGCTGCTTTTTTAGCTTCAGAAGAATCTAAATATATCACAGGCCAGGTCATTCATGCAGAAGGCGGCATGTTCATGTAAAGCTTTTACGGAGGAATAATATGAATTTAGAAGGAAAAGTTGCATTAATAACAAGCGGTGGAAATGATCTTGGCAGCTATGTGGCTTCCGGTCTGGCAGCCGAAGGTGCAAAACTGGCTATTTTTGATCTGGATTCCTTAAGTGGAGAAAAGATTTCAGAAAAAATAGAAACCGAATATAGTATACAGCCCCTTGTAATTAAGGGTAATCTGGATTCGGTAAAAGGGGGTTTAGACATAGTTTCGAGTGTTGTTGAACAATTTGGAACCATAGATATTCTTGTTACCTCCCATGGAACAGTAAAAGAAGCACCCCTGACAGAACTCACCATTGATGATTTTATGGAAGTATTAAATACAAACATGAGAAGTCTCTTTTTGATAGTCAAAGCTGCAGGACTGGTCATGAAGGAAAAAAAGAGCGGTTCCATAACCTGCATTTCTCCGGTTGGAGGATGGGAAACAGATTACAGCGCCAATTATTGTGCTGCAAGGGGAGGAATATACGGCTTTATCAGAACCGTTGCAAAGGAACTGAGTAAATATAATGTACAGATGAACGGGGTCATGCTCCCTGTTAAACCGTATACAGTAAAAGATATATGGTCGACATTTACATCACCCTTTCCCCTGGGCTGCTTAACAGGTTTAAAGGATATCTCGTCTCTGGCTGCTTTTCTCTCCTCAGATCAAAGCAGGATTATAACAGGACAGATCATAGGGGAACCGTGGTTTTAGAAAAGGGAAAAAACTATATTGTAACTTTTAAGTAACAAACTAAGGGCTCGCTCAAAAATAATTTTGCATTTTAAGCGACGATGCATCCCGTCTGGCTATGTTCCGAAAGCACAGAAACATCTTGATATTCCTGAGTTTTCGCGCCTTGCCGGCCAGGCGCCTCAACACTTAAAATTGCTAATTTATTTTTGAGCTAACCCTAAG
>CAZNFB010000059.1:0-12233 GCA_964572105.1 uncultured Desulfobacteraceae bacterium | reverse complement strand
AAAGGAGACAAAAGAAAAGAAGGGGTCATGCCAATGTTTTTCGATGACGTTGCAGGATTAAGGAATTTATATATCAAATTACTTCAGTGATTCCTTGACAGATTCATTTTTTTTTATAATATACAGTAAGTAGATTTATTTGCCTTGGTTTTCCTGAAGATAAAGATCTGTTTTAATACTTTCCTGAAGGTAAAGATTTGTTTTAATAATCAGAAATTTGACGTATGTGTACTCAATTTAATATATGACAACATTTCAGCCATTACGTTTCGGGAAATACTTGCTTTTAGACAGAATCGCCATGGGCGGTATGGCTGAACTGTACAGAGCCAAAATAACAGGCGAAAAAGGTTTTGAAAAACTTATTGCCATAAAAAAAATTCTTCCCCATCTCATCGCCGAAGAAGACCTTATAAATTCATTTATAGATGAAGCCAAACTGGCAGCCTTTCTGCAGCATCAAAACATAGCCCAGATATACGATTTTGGAAAAATTGAAAGCTCCTACTTCATAGCCATGGAATATCTGGCCGGCAAAGATCTGAGATTTGTTATAAAAAAAACTCTGGAACAGAAACATCCCTTGGGTCTGCCCAACATCCTTCACATTATTTCCCAGATCTGTGCAGGGATTGATTATGCCCATAATCTTAAAGATTACCACGGAAAACCCTTAAATATAATTCATAGAGACATTGGACCCCATAATATTTTCATAACATATAGCGGCCAGGTTAAAATTATCGATTTTGGAATAGCCAAAGCAGCTATTCATAATACAACTACCCAAATAGGCTCCATAAAGGGAAAATTGGCCTATATGTCGCCGGAACAGGCCAATGGTGAAAAAATTGATCACCGTTCCGATATTTTTGCCGTGGGGATACTTCTTTATGAAATGGTAACAGAAAAACAGATGTTTGCAGGGGACGCTTTCCAGGTATTCCCCAAGGTCAGGGAGGCCGATTTTGAACCCGCCGTAAATATCAACGCCATGTTACCTGAGCAGCTCTACAGGATACTCGACCTTGCCCTTGCAAAAAAACCGGAAAACCGATATCAGTCTGCGGATAAAATGTATGGTGATATTACCGAATTAATCGCCACACTTTCCCTTCAGCCCAATGACCGGGTCCTTGCCGCGAACATGAAGAATCTTTTTGAAAAAGAGGCTGAGACCGAAGAACTTTTAATGAGGGAAGCAGCGCTGGTCGATTCCATGGGAATAAATATACCTGATATAACCAAGACTGAACCGGTTGAAGAGACAATTGTTATAAATACGGCCAAACTTGGAGATAAAAAAAGATCATGGTTCCGCTCTATGCTTTTTTCGCTGCTTTTTTTTTCAGGGGCACTTTTTTTTATAGAGTACTATCACCCAAACGTAATAAAAATAGAAAAGATATTTCCCAGGATATATGAAAAATACTTTCAACCAGCGATCTCCGGTCGTGATTTAGCGGATTTAAACACCTGCGAAAAATTGATCATTGATGGAAATTTTAAAAAAGCAGAAAATCTTTTAAAAAGCATCATGGCCAGGAATCCATCCATTAATCATGCTACAAAACCGGTTTACTCAAAGCTTTTGGCCAGTCAGGCAGGAAGAATAATAAAAACAGACCGTAACAAGGCTGAATTATTACTCCTTAAAGCTGTAAATCTTGATGCCGAAAATGCAACAGGACACTATCTTCTGGGTCGTCTCTATGCAAAAATTGGAGATAAGACAAGTGCCATTGCATCATATAAAAAAGCAGGGGCCATTAATAATAAAATGCCTGAAGTCTTTTTTAATCTTGGTTATATTTTTATGAATGATAAAAAATATGACAAAGCTGAGAAGATGTACTTACATGTGCTTGACCTGGCACCTTATTTTATGGACGAAGTCCTGGTCAACCTGGCATATGTACAGGAAAGAACAGGCCGTTTGGAGGAGAGTATAAAAAATCTGGAAAAAGCCTGCAGCATTAATCCTGAAAATAAAATTGCAAAAAAATTTCTTAAAAAATTTACAGCCAAACGTATGGCAAAAAAACTCCTTGATAATTTTATTACGGAATCTGATGAAAAATAAAACGAATATATTAATTTCGGTAATGGTCATATCTTTTTTGGTGATTTTTCAAAACGGCTGCGGCATTTTTAAAAAAAAAGAAAAGGAATGGAAGCCTGTAACTTATAAAACTGCACATTTTATTCACTCGGTAAAATGGCCGGGGGAAACCATCAAAATTATAGCTAAATGGTATACTGGAGATATTACTAACTGGAAAGCTATTGCCGATGCAAACCCTGTGATAGATCCCAATTTTCTGTATACAGGCAATATAATATATATTCCACAAAAACTGCTTAAAACAAAAGATCCAATGCCGAAAAGATTTATTGCAGCATATGGCAAAAGGACTCAAAAAAAAGCTGCATATAATAAAAAGACCGAAAAAAAGGCACCCGGGCATAAGACACCTAAATATAAAAAGCCGGAATATAAAAATCAAAAAAATGAAGCCTCTCCCCTCCCCTCTTCCACGCTCCAAGAACCGGAAAATGATCAGCAAGGTGACGATGAAATTGAATTATTCGGTCCCAAATAATGTTTCATTAAAAACCCTTTTTTTACAATAAAAATTACGTAGCTATTCAGCTGATAAGAAACGCTGAATAGCTGCAAAATTACACGGTATGGAAATAATGGTTAAAACTGTTAATACTTTTCTGATGTTTTTTTTAATGTTTTTTCTTTTTTTGTTCCCTGCAAAATCCCCGGCAAAAAACAACAAAACAAGGCTCACTCTATATCAGATAAAAAATATTTTAAAAACAAATCGTATAATTAATAATTATAATCTTAGTAACCTGCAAATGGCAGATGTGGATTTGAGCAGCACAAGTATTATCCACACAAATTTGCGGAGTTCCCGACTTTCAGGGTGCAGACTGAGTAATACATTATTTCTCCATACTGATTTAAGTTTTGCAGATCTTAAAAATGCCAAAATGAGAGGCTGCAAACTGAAAAATTCCATTTTAAATAAAGCCTCATTAAGTAATATTGCCATGAATGCCGCTGTGATACTCGATTGCAATATATCTTCAGCAGATATGAAAAAAGGGGATCTTCAGGGAGCATTTATCGATAAAGTTGATCTAAGCGGGTCAAACATGGAAGATGTAAACTTAAGCTATTCATCCATAAAAAACTCTGATATGACCAGAGCCATCATGAGAAAAGCTGACCTCCACGGTGCGCACATTTCTCAAACGGTATTTATCAGTGCCCGCATGGATAAAATCAATTTAAGCGGAGCAAAGCTTGAAAAAAATGATATGAGCAGCATAAAAACCGCCACCACCACCCTGTCAGAAGCCAATCTGAATTATGCTGTATTATTTTCGGTCAATTTGACCGGGTCGGACTTAAACAGTTCATACCTGTTGGGAAGTTATATGAACAACTGCAATTTTAAAAAGGCAAACTTAAGTAATACGAACCTTAATAATGCAACAATATTTAAAACAAGTTTTACAGAAACAGACTTAAGATATGCAAGTTTCATCAATTCCCACATAAGCGATACGCAGATGAATGGCGCAAACCTGCGCGGGGCAGTTTTAAAAGATGCTCAGTTTGTCAAAGTGATTATTAAAGATGGGATCTTTAGAAACGCCCAGATTGAAAATACAAATTTCGAAGGGGCTGACTTAAGGGGTTCTGTTTTTAGTAATGCTTCTCTATATAAATTAAATTTTACAAATGCAAATTTAAGTAATATCGACTTTAATGGCGCAACCATAAAAAAAACAGACTTCAGCAACGCTGATCTTACCCATGTAAATTTTAAGGGAACAACCTTGTCAGAGCTTAACATGTCAGGTGCAAAATTAGTTAGTGCGAATCTGAATAATACAAATCTCAAAGGTATAAAGCTGCTCAGCGCAGATTTAACCAAGGCTGATATTAAAAACTGTAACCTTTCAGGAGCCAACTTAAATAGAGCAAAACTTAAAAATTCCGATATGAGCAATTCCATATTAAGAGGAGCAAGTTTTGTTAATGCCGATTTAAGCAATGCAATTTTCATAGGAGCTAAACTCAATAATACCATATTCGTCAATGCTAAATTAAAAAATGTTGATTTCAAGCGAGCCGATTTAAATGGGGCAGATTTTTTCGGAGCCGATATAAGTGGAGCCGATTTCACCGGCGTAAAAATAAAATTTGCGAAAAATCTGCTAAAAGCAAAGAATTTAAAAAAAGCCAAAGGCCTCCCCTATTGAGGCTGCCGTACATATTAGGAACGAAAATTTTATAAGTTGAACGAACCCTTAGGAACGCCATATGATTCATAATCAATGGGCTTCTGCCCAGTTTGCCCCTGATCCCACATCAACCTTCAAAGGCACATCAAGCTCCCACACAGATTCCATAATTGTTTTTACAAGATCTTTTACCAGATCAACCTCCCCTTCAGGTGTTTCCACAACTATTTCATCATGAACAGAAAGGAGCATGGCAGAAGCAAGGTTCATATCCTTAAATGCCTGGTTAACCCTTATCATGGCAAGTTTAAGTAAATCTGCTGCTGTTCCCTGAATCGGAGTATTAATGGCAGTTCGGCCGGCAAACTCACGCATATTCTTATTTGGGCTGTCAATATCAGGAAGATACCTGATGCGACCCAGCAGGGTACTCGATTTCTTTGTTTTCTCCGCCTCTTTTATTGTCCGATCCATATATTCCTTTACACCTTTGTACCTTTTGAAATAATTATCTATATATGTTTTAGCCATTTTATGGCTTATATTTAACTCTTTTGAAAGACCATAGGGACTCATACCATACACAATTCCAAAATTAATAACCTTGGCCTGTCTGCGTAAATCAGGATCAACAAATAAAGGGGAAACCTGAAAAACTTCGGAAGCGGTACGTGTATGTATATCCTCATCATTTAAAAAAGCCTGTTTTAGTATCTGATCCTTTGAATAATGGGCCAGAATCCTCAACTCTATCTGGGAATAGTCTGCCACAACAAGACGGCAGCCCTTTTTGGGGATGAATACGCTCCTGATCTTTTTCCCCTCTTCTCCACGTATGGGAATATTTTGCAGATTGGGATCGGAACTGCTCAAACGGCCTGTGGCTGTAATTGTCTGGTTAAATGAAGTATGTACCCGGTCTGTTTTTTCATCTGCAAGCCCAAGGAGAGCATCTGTATATGTAGACTTAAGTTTTGCAAAAGTGCGGTGTTTTAAAACAATTTCAGGTAATTCATGCATGGGAGCAAGCTTGCGTAATACATCAACATCTGTGGAATAACCTGTTTTTTTCTTTGTCTTTTTTTGCACGGGGAGATTGAGTTTCTCAAAAAGAATCTTTCCGAGCTGCATGGGAGATTTTATATTGAATTTCTCTCCGGCTATCTCATATATCCTTGTTTCAAGGGATTCTAATTCCAGGGCAAAGAAACTGGACAGATCAGATAATTTTGCAGTATCGACTTTTATACCCTTTATCTCCATCTCTTTTAATACCGGTACCAGGGGCATTTCAACTTTTTCAAACAATTCCAGTAAAGCCTCTTTTTCCAGCATGGGGAAAAGATGATTATAAGCCATCAGGGTGATATCTGCATCTTCACATGCATATACCACTGCTTTTTCCAGGGGAACTTCTGAAAAAGAGGAAAGTTTTTTCCCATTATCCGATGTTATCACCTCTTTATATGAAATCATCTTATGGTTCAGTAAATTCATCGCAATCTGATCCAGACTGTGGCCCCTCACAGAAGGGTTTAAAATATAGGAGGCCAGCATGGTGTCAAATACCACCCCTTCCAGTGTTGCGCCGTGACGTTCCAGGACTATCCAGTCGTATTTAATGTTTTGCCCGACTTTTTTGATATCAGGATTATCAAAAATCGGTTTTAAGCCATTTAAAAGTTCCTTTATATCCAGCTGGGGCGGTGCATCTGAATAATCATGGCCACAGGGAAGATAAAAAGCTTCGTCCTCTTTTATGGAAATGGATATTCCCACAAGACCGGCCTTCATAGGATTTTTTGAAGTTGTCTCCGTATCAAGGCAAATCAGCTTTGCTGTTTTCAACCTTTCCACCAGGTTTAAAAAAGTATTTTTATCCTGCACCAGGTGATAGCTTTTTTTTGAATAATCAGTCTTCCTGGGGAGTGCCTGTTCCAGGCGTTTAAATTCCAGCTCTTTAAAAAGGGAGAATAGTTTTTCATTATCAAACCCTTTAAACAAAAAATCGTTCTGGTTAAAAAGCAATGGTATATCTGTTTTTATGGTTACAAGATCTTTACTTAAAAAAGCCTGGGCCTTAAAATTTATAAGATTTTCCCGCTGCTTTTTTTTGGTAACCGTATCAATATTTTCATATAGCTGTTCCAAAGTTCCAAAGGTTGTTATTAAGGAGGCGGCTGTTTTTGGTCCAATTCCGGGAACACCAGGAATGTTATCTGCCTTGTCCCCCATGAGTCCCATAATATCGATCATTTTTTCCGGGCCTAACCCGAATTCTGCCTTTATCTCCTTAATATCTATAACCTTATCCTTCATGGGATCCCATATTATGATATTTTTTGTAACAAGCTGTTTAAAATCTTTGTCCCCTGTAACCATAATAACAGAAAAGCCTTTATCTTCAGCTTTTTTTGCCACAGTGCCGATGAGGTCATCTGCTTCATATCCCTGTTTTTCCATGGAGGGGAGATTAAAAGCAGAAACTATATTTTTAATATGGGGTATCTGAATAGAGAGATCCTCGGGCATTGGGGGACGATTTGCCTTGTACTCCCCATACATTTTGTGCCTGAAAGTCGGGCCCTTTACATCAAAAAAAATCATAAGATATTCAGGCGATTTTTCTTTGATCAGTTTTATCAGCATATTGGTAAATCCGAAAACAGCATTTGTAGGGAGCCCCTGGGAATTTGAAAGCCCCCTTACAGCATGATAAGCACGGTAAATATAGGCGCTTCCATCTATAAGATATATTTTTTTTTTAGTATTCATTTCTCAATATATTGTATAATTTTTAAGTCTTTGTTATATTTTAAAAGTTCGTATAAAAATAAATTCGGGAATTAGTCTTAATTTCGGACAGAGACTGAGCTATAATAAAATTTAAAAACCTCTGAAACTCGCTGCGCTCAAACAGCCAGAGGTTTTCAAATTTCACCATAGCTCAATAGCTCAGTCTTCATATATGGTGACCGACGTTATAACCAAGCCCCTAAATTCGCAATTTTAGATATTGAAGCACCCTACTCTATAAGACACAGGAGTCATATCATGAAAAAAGGAAAAATAATTACAGACGATTCTTCCATAAAAGAAATCCTTGAAAAAGTAAAAAATATAGCGATATTAGGATTAAGCCCAAAACCGGAACGGGATTCCAACAAAGTTGCAAAATACATGAAAGAACACGGTTACAAAATATTTCCAGTCAGACCAGGCCAAAAGGAGATCCTGGGAGAAAAGGCGTTTGCATCTTTAGAGGAGATGAACGAATCCGTCGATATTATAAATGTGTTCAGACGGTCGGAACAGATCATGCCCCATGCAAAAGAGGCATTGCAAATCAAACCACGCATATTCTGGATGCAGCTTGAAATTGAAAACCAGGAAGCTGCCCAGATGCTCACCAGCGCCGGAATAGATGTGATCATGAACAAGTGTATAAAAATTGAGCATGACAGGTTGTGCAAATAATATGGCATACAAGGACAGGCGTTATAGAACAAGGGACAAAGACTGCCATTGCTGCGGTAACAACGTTCCGTTTTGCTGGACATGCAGATGCGGTTTTAAGATGTGCCAGGTCTGCATGGAGGAAAACCAGTGGGGAATGACCTGCAACGGTATCACATGGGAATGCCCCGACTGCGGACAACAAAACGGATTCGGCAATCAGTAAATAGTGCCTGAATAAAAGATTTTGCTGATTGTCATCTCAGCAAAAAAAATTTCCCCGGTTTCCAGGTTAATCCCTGAAGCCGGGGAAATAAATATAAAAAGTCTGCAAAATTCACAATCAACCATGCAAACATTAATTTTTATTTATTCAATAAATTAAATTTTCATAAATTTGGCCACGATCTGTCTCATTATTTCATTTGTACCTGCAAAAATCGACATACTCCTAACATCGACAAAGGCTCTGGGTATGGGATTGTTTTTTAAAACACCTGCTTCGGCCATAATGTCCAGCCCTACATCAGCCACCTTCCTTGCAAGCTCGGTGAGCCAGTATTTTGCCATGGATGTCTCTGATACTATATCCTTACCTTCCATATGATCCACAAGAAGTTTATCGGCAAAAGTTCTTCCTATTTTAAGCTCTGTTGCCAACTCCACAAGGGAGAACTGTTTAACCTGGGTTTTTGTAATGGGCTTGCCCAGCCCTGAATCATCCCTGTACAGCTTTAAGAGCTGATCAAACGTGTACTCTGCTGCGGTTAAACCCCATAAAGCGGTTACAAGACGTTCCTGCTGAAGCTTTTTCATAAGCATGGGAAAGCCATCCCCTTTTTTCCCCAGCCTGTTACCAATGGGTATGCGGCAGTCTGAAAAGAATAGTTCTGCTGTATCCTGGGAATACCATCCCATTTTATCAAGTTTTTGACCTTTGTTAAAGCCAGGCATATCTTTTTCCACCAGATAAAGATCTATGGCTTTATAGGGATTTTCCACCTTTGGATCTTTAGCTGCCAGCACAACAAGATCAGCATTAATTCCGTTTGAAATAAATATTTTAGAACCATTAACAACAACTTCGTCCCCATCTTCAACTAATGAAGTCTCCAATGCTGCAAGATCGCTTCCCACATCAGGTTCGGTCATGGCAACGGCCATTATAATATCTCCTGATACACAGCCTGGAAGATATTTTCTTTTGCATTCTTCAGTGGCAAATGCCTCCACATAGGGGACTACTATTTCACTGTGAAGAAGGGGGCCTGCCCCGTTATGGTTGGTTTTGGTTATCTCCTCCATTACAATCATGGAAGATATAAAATCAAGACCAGGGCCTCCATATTCCGTGGGAATGGTTGTACATAACAAACCGGCCTCTCCCATTTTTTTCCATGCACTCTTCGGCATCAGCCTTTCTTTTTCCCATTGCTCCACATTTGGAATCACCTCTTTTTCCATAAATTTGCGAGCCTTTATTCGAAAATTCTTATGCTGATCTGTGTAATTAATTATCTCCATTTTGTTCTCCATCTTTTTATCTGTTAATTAGAACCCAATCAAAAATTCTTAGATTCCGTTGTATTATCTGAAAAAATATTTTACAAATTGCTAATAATACAAATAATTGGTATAAAAAAACAAGTTAATTTTTTTTACACAAAACATTCAACATGGAAAATAATCTAATCAATGGAGATCAATACATTTTCATCTATACTCCCCCTTGTTCAACGTCCAAGCAGTTATCTTGGTTCAGAAAAAAACAGTATCAAAAAAGATCCTGCAACAGTGAATCTTAAGTTTGCACTGGCTTTTCCTGATTTATATGAAATAGGCACCTCGCATTTTGGAATGCAGATTCTTTACAGCATTTTAAATGAACAACAAAAAATAGCCGCCGAAAGAATATTTGCCCCTGGACAGGATATGGAGGCATATTTAAAATCATCAAATACCCCCATTGTATCCCTTGAGTCCCATACGCCAGTTGGGGATTTTGATATCATAGGGTTCAGTCTTCTTTATGAATTGAATTTTACAAATATCCTCACCATACTCGACCTGGCAGGAATTCCGTTTTTTGCAAAGGATAGAGATTTATCATACCCCCTGATTATTGCAGGGGGCCCATGTACATGCAATCCTGAACCTGTTGCAGAATTTTTCGACATCATGGTCATGGGAGACGGTGAAGAGACAATACTTGAAATATCTAACACCTGGCTTCAGTGGAAGAAAAACGACAAAAATAACAAGGAACAACTCCTTAAAATGTTATCCGACATCAACGGCGTTTATGTGCCATCTTTTTTTGAGCCGGAATACAATGATTCAGATTTCCAAAAACTCACCCCAAAGTATGCAAATATTAGTATTAAAAGAGCCATAATAGACGATCTGGATAAAGCGCCTTTCCCTGATCATCCCATTGTCCCCTTTGGCAAGCCAGTGCACGACCGGCTCAGGCTTGAAATAGCCAGGGGATGTACCAGGGGCTGCCGATTCTGCCAGGCCGGGATGATATACAGGCCTGCAAGGGAGCGTTCCCCGGACAATCTCCTTAAGCTTTCGGATCTTTCTCTTGCATCAACAGGTTACGACGACATTTCTCTTTTATCCCTTAGTGCAGGGGACTACTGTTCCATAGAATATCTCATGGAATCCTTGATGACCAGGGACAAAGCAGGGCACATAGCGGTTTCTCTCCCTTCTTTTCGCGCGGGAACTATTTCACCAAAACTTATGAACATTATAAAAACGGTGAGAAAAACAGGATTTACAATCGCGCCTGAAGCAGGAAGTCAGAGGATGAGGGATATTATAAATAAAAATATTACTGCTGCTGACATAGAAAACACGGTATTAAACGCCCTTGACCTGGGGTGGACCACCATAAAACTCTACTTTATGATTGGTCTTCCCACGGAAACAGATGAGGATTTAGAAGCAATATGTGAGCTTGTTAAAAAACTCCGGGGATTAAAAAACAAAAAAAGCGGAAAAAAGCTGAACCTGAAAATAAATGTGAGTATATCCACATTTATCCCCAAGCCCCATACCCCATTTCAATGGTGCTCACAGATTTCATTAAAAGAATCAAAAGAAAAAATTGCTTTTTTAAAAGATCGATTACGACGTACAGGTATTCATTTTAAATGGCAGAATCCTGAGACATCTTTAATGGAAGGTTTATGGGCAAGGGGTGACAGACGACTTTCTCCCTTACTTGTTTCAGCATATAACAAAGGATGCAGATTAGACGGCTGGAGCGACATGTTCAGGTTTGATCTATGGAAAGAAGCCATGGCAGAAACAGGTATTGACATTGATTTTTTCACAATCCGTCCTCGTAAAACAGATGAGCCCCTCCCATGGGATCATATAAACAGCAAAATAAAAAAAGAATTTTTAAAAAAGGAATTTAACAAAGGACTCGCCTCTGAATCAACAGGGGACTGCCGGTTTGAAGAGTGCAATGGCTGCGGCTCATGTGATTTTGAAACCATTAAACCTGTGACATATCCCCCCCCCTCTGAAAAAAATATTATTGCCCGGCAAGAACAAAGTATGCAGCAGGAATTAATTTATAAAAAATTTAAAATTTTCTACTCAAAAACAGGATCGGCAAAATATTTTGGGCATCTGGAACTTGCAAATATATTTATCCGCGCACTCAAACAAGAGAATATACCATTAAAATTCAGCCAGGGTTATCATCCCAAACCCAGGATTTCCTTTGAAGATCCGCTCCCAATAGGGCTGGAAAGTTTATCAGAATCGTTATATATAACGGTTCCCGAAAGTATAAAACCGGACATGGTAGCAAATGGACTTAACAGGCATCTCCCTGAAGGGCTGAGTGTTTTTGCCTGTGAGGTATGGGATGCAAAAAAAGAAAAGGATAAAATTCAAAAATCCTCATACACTGTTATATTAAAAAATAAAGATTTTAATAAAAAAGAACTAGAAAATTTTACAAATTCCCTGTATTTTTCAATTACTCGTACAAACAAAAAGGGGAAAGAAAAAAACATAGATCTGAAAAAAGTAATTTCAAATATTACTCTTAAATCCGAAAACATACTCAAGGTGGTGACTCAGTCTGATTCTGGTAAAACATTAAGGCCCGACAAGATGCTACCTCATATTTTTACCTTGAGTGAGAATGAAATAAAACAGGCAAAAATAACCAAAATTTCATAAAAAGAAAGGGGATTATAATGAAAAAAAAATTGATTATTATTCTGTTTGGTATAAGTCTGCTGTTTATGGCGGCTTGCAGCGCAAAACATTATACCATTCATACAGCTGACGGTGAAGAATACGTATCCATCGGGGAACCTGAATACAATAAAAAATCAGATTCTGTTATGTTTGAAAATCCTGATGGTCAAAAAATAATAATTCAGAAAAAAGATATCAAAAAGGTAGTGGAGCATATTAAAGAGAAATAATGGGGACGTCTATGATTTTATGCTTTTCGTTGAAGATTTTATATGATA
>CAZNFB010000058.1:0-12260 GCA_964572105.1 uncultured Desulfobacteraceae bacterium | reverse complement strand
TGTGATAAGTATATAAATAACCAAATGCAGGGGTTTGTCAATATTGTATCGTCACTAAATAAACTGGCCAGGATATTAATGTCCCGGCTTAAGTTAAGGAAGGTATTATGCTATACTCAAAAACAGTTATGGAACATTTTAGAAATCCGAGAAACGTTGGTATTATTGATAATCCAGACGGTATGGGTGAAGTGGGTAATCCTTTATGCGGTGATATGATGACCATATATCTTAAAATAAAAGATGATAATATAGAAGATATAAAATTTCAGACATTCGGATGCGGTTCAGCTATAGCTGTCTCAAGCATGCTCACTGAAATAGTTATGGGGAAGAGCATTAAAGAGGCTAAAAAAGTTACCAATAAGGATGTGGCTAAAGCTCTTGAAGGGTTACCGAAAAATAAGATGCACTGCTCAAACCTTGGA
Organism: uncultured Desulfobacteraceae bacterium; assembly: GCA_964572105.1. Taxonomy (GTDB): domain Bacteria; phylum Desulfobacterota; class Desulfobacteria; order Desulfobacterales; family BuS5; genus DAOWMW01. The sequence continues at coordinate 11,832 of CAZNFB010000058.1, read as the reverse complement.
GCTGACGCACTGCACCTTGCTATAAAAGACTATGAAGATAATAAAGCCGGGATAAAACGGCCTGAGCCCAGGGGAGAAACTGAAAAGCATGAACATAAAGATGGTGAAAAATGCTTTTGTCCATATTGTGATGCAGCGCTAAGTGAAGATTTTTCTTTTTGCAAAGCATGCCAGGCAGATCTCGACGAACAACACTAATTCCCGGGAGGAAATAGAATGACCATTGTAAACCTTGATCATATGTCAACAAATCAGCTTCTGCCGGAAGTGCAGAAAGCAATGATAGAAGCTGTAAAAAAAAATTATGGGAATCCGTCCAGCCAGAATGCGGATGGTGAAGAGACCCTGGGGAGGATAGAAAAAGCAAGGGCGTCTGTTGCACGACTTATAAATTGTGAAAACAAAAAAGAAGTTGTTTTTACATCCGGCGGGACAGAATCGATAAATCACGGGATAAAGGGTGTTGCCTTTGCCAATGCAGACAAAGGTAAGCATATTGTAACAACAAATATTGAACATAATGCTGTGAGCAAAAGCATCAAAAGACTTTCCCAGATGGGATACACAGTAACCTCTGTTTCGGTGAATGATAAAGGGATGGTCGATCCAGCCGATATTGCAAAAGCAATAACAGATGAAACCATCCTTGTTTCAGTTATGCACAGTAATAACGAGATAGGGACAATACAGCCCATTGAGGAGATTGCAAAGATTACACAGGAAAAAAAGATTATCCTTCATTCAGATGCTGTTGATTCTGTGGGAGTAGTACCCATTGATGTTCAGAAGCTTGGGGTTGATCTTTTAAGTTTTGCGTCAAGCACCTATTACGGTCCCACGGGGGTCGGGGGGCTTTATGTCCGTCGCGGCGTTCGAATATGGCCGATAATAGATGGCGGAATTCAGGAACACAATAAACGTGCAGGTACGGAAAATATCTTTGGAATAATCGGCATGGGGGTGGCCGCTGATCTTGCCGGTAAAAACATGGATAAAAGAATCACCCACCTGAAAAATCTCAGCAATTTTCTTGTTAAGGAGCTTCCAAATTACATAGATGAATATCACCTGAATGGAGATCCTGCAAAGGGGCTCCCTAATCTTGTATCATTTGCCATCAAATATATTGAAGGTGAAAGTATACTTCTTATGCTTGAGGATGATGGCTATAGAGTATCGACCCGTTCGGCATGCGCCACAGGCTCTTTGCGTGCGTCCCATGTACTTATGTCAATTGGTCTTGACCATGCAGATGCACAGGGGACACTTGTTGTAACACCGGGCATGGAAAATACAAAAGACGATATTATCGGTTTTTTACGTGCTTTGAAAAATATTGTTAAAACTTTAAGAGATATTTCTCCCCTTTATAGAAAAAATTAGTAGAAAAAATCAGTAATTTCCTGTTGAACACGAAAAATACTCCTGAAGTTCATTAAAAAGTTACCGGAGATCCAATTAAAATGAGACAATTGTCGGCTGAAACGGTTACGTGCTTTAAAGATAATGTTTATAAAACCGGCCAGCAGAATCTTGTTGTTGAAGAACCCCTGGCTATTCATATTGAAGGGGAGCCTTATTCTGTTGTAATGCGCACTCCGGGTAACGAGATATTTCACGCCGCCGGTTTTTGCCTGTCAGAAGGGATTATTGATAGTAAGGAGGATATTGCCTCCATTGGCCGGTGCAAAGAGATGGACCCCAATCTTGTAGCTGTAACACTGACTGTGCAAAGAAAAGAAAAAGTAAAGGAACTTTTAAAAAGAAGAGGCTTTATCAGCCAGACAAGCTGCGGAATATGCGGCAAAGGTCTGGTTAAAGATCTTAATCAGATAATGATACCGGTGGAAAAGACTGCGGCAATTAACGCCGGCCTGGCACTTGGCCTTGAAAATAAACTTCTTGAGCACCAGGAGCTCTTTGGCAAAACTTATTCCACCCATGCCGCTGTACTCCTTGATGACAAATTAAGAGTTACAGCTGCGGCTGAAGATGTGGGGAGGCATAACGCCCTTGATAAAGCAATCGGCAGCGCCCTTATGAATGGCGCTATTGCAAATTCTGTTATAGCTGTTCTTTCTTCCCGGTTAAGCTATGAGCTTGTACAAAAGGGAGTCAGAGCCGGTATTGAGATAATTGTTGCCATTTCACGGCCAACGGCACTTGCGGTGCATCTGGCAAAGTCGATGAATGTCTCAATTGCCAGAATAAGAAAAGACGAACTTATAATTTTCAGCGGTGATGATCGGTTTAAAGATTTATAGAGCTGAAAATTATTTGTTGATTTATAAACAGCCCCATTACTTTTTACCAAATTATTGACAATTAAATCTTTGTAAGGTATTGTGTTATTTATAAAATTTACAAAGTAAAAATTAAAAAAAGAAAGGGTAATGAATGACAGAAGATACAAATTTCCTTGAAAACATTCAAGATGAATTAAAACAGATAGCGCAGCCCTATCAAAGAGATCTTAATCAGAAAATAAAAAAATCCGAGTTTATAAAATTATGCATCCGGTGTGCTGACAGGGACGATTTCCTCAGACTGGATGAATTGCTTAAAAGCAAAATTGCAGAAAATATCAAAAAAGATGAAAACCTTGGAGCCTGTGCATCGATTTTTGAATCATTAGGCAGTTATGCAAATGAAAAAGTGGAGCAATACAGGATTGAACTTATTGAAGATTTGACCCGGCTTTGCCAGGAAGCTGAGCTTGAAATTCAGGTGGATTTTCCCAGGTTTGCTGTTCTTAAAGGTATTAATGGCGAAATTGATTTTAGCGGCCGTTGCACCAAAATTAATAAAAAAGTTCTTAAATCCATTGATCCCAAGCGTATTTTAACCGCAATTTTAAGACTTAAACATCAGCTTTACGATGGACAATATGATCCTCAAAAATTTATTGATTCTCTTTGCCAGGTTTATTTGGGATTAATCGAAAAGGAAAAATCAACTTTAGGCGATCCAGTTTCCATTCAAAAGTTTTATCTTGAGTATGTCATGTCTTTGCAGGCCAAAACCTTTTTTCAAAACATGGACAAGGGTAAATTCAAGGGTTACAGCCTGGATCAGTTTTCCATTGATATATGGCGCTATTTTCAGGCCGATATCGGCGGGACATCTAAAGGGTATGAGCTTCAACTCACCCCAGGGCGTGGCCAGTCCCTGTGGCTCATTGACAGCCAGGGAGAATCAAGGCGGATCACATCAATCTCCTTTCATAACCAACAGGAATAACAGCAATGATATCAAAGGAAGACGTTAATCAGTTAGAGCCCTTTCAGGCACGTTCCATTATTGAACAGCTTCGCAAAGGGAGTGTGCCAATTGAGTATGTTCCCCTTTTTACCGTGGGACGGCAAAACTGGCTTACATTTATTGAGGATGATCTGGAACATTACATTGGTAAAGGCGGGTCCAAGGTTCGTTTTATTAGCGGTGATTATGGTGACGGAAAAACTCATTTTATGTCGGTGATCAAACATCTCGCCATGGAAAAGGGGTTTGCTGTCTCTTTTGTGATACTCACACGGGAAGTTCCCATACATAAGTTTGAAACCGTTTACCAGACCATAGTAAACCAGCTCCAGGGTAATTTTAAAGGGACCGGCATAAGAAACATGCTGGAGGAATGGCTTCAAAATTTAGCGCTGCCCCCTATTCAGGGCCAAAAGGATGAAGCCCAAAAAGACAGGGTTGCCCTTACCGATGAGTTCAGGAATATTTCCGGCATGGACATCAATTTTGCCAATGCCCTGGCCGCACTTATAAACAACCGTTTTGCCCCTTTGCCCCATGAAGAGGAAGAAAAGCGTGATGCTGATCGTGAGGTTCTTTTTCACTGGTTTGAAGGTGGCAAGGTTACCAAGCGGGAACTAAAGCCTTTTTGCATCTATGAGTTCCTTAACAAAACCAACAGCAAACAGTTTATGAACTCTTTGATCCTGTTTTTGCACCATATTGGCCACAAGGGTTTAATTTTGCTCTTAGATGAAATGGAAACCGTAATGGGCCAAAGCACTTCCATTCGTAATGCAGCCTATGAGAATGTACGTCTTCTTATTGATAACAGTGAATCATCTCAATATCTTCACATTTTTTTCTCTATTATTCCCGATATACTGATGTCAGAAAAGGGTTTTAAGTCCTATGATGCTTTGTGGAGCCGTGTACGATCAATTGGAGAATCCGGAAAACTCAATTATAGGGGTGTTCTGGTGGATATTCATCAAACCCCTCTTAAAACAGACGAGCTGGTTGATCTTGGCAGGTGCTTACGAACCATCCACGGCATTTCCTACCGCTGGGATCCAATGGATTTGGTAAGCGATGAACTGATGGAAAAGATATGCACAAATCAGAAACGCATGGGTGTTATAAGTGAGGTTCGCCTTTTTATTAAACAATTAATTCACATACTTGATATGGCTGAACAGGGACAGACCCCTGAAGATATGGATATGGGCAAACAAATTCTGGAAACCAAACGGGAAATGGAGGCTGAAAAAATTGAACAACTCCAGCCTTCATGGGATACTTGAGCTAAGGAACGAAGACGGAAGGATGGATGCTGAGGCCGGAGATAGGGAAACGGAAAATGGACGATTTGAATTTTCAAGCCCTGCTGAACAACGCAGGTAATTTTGAACTTCGCAGGGCAGTGGAGCGCTTGCGTGAAGGGCTTTTTGATCCCCTGGGCGTGCGGTTGCTCACAACGGGTGAGGCAAAGTTAAATAAAACTTTTCACGAAGGTGTAAACGCCCTTGACAGGGACAAACCATCCCATTTATGTATTTGCGGTGCATATGGACAAGGGAAATCCCACAGCCTTAATTATATTCAACAACAGGCATTGGGTCTCAATTTTGTGGTAAGCTATATTAATCTTGATCCAAGGGAAGTCCCTTTTCACGACTTTAAGGGTGTTTACAGGGCATTGATGGGGGGTATGAACTTTCCCGATTCAGAAAAATCCTTTGTCAACGTCTGGAAAACCCGGGCCCATAAATGGCTGTCTTTGCCCGAAAACAGCAAAAAAACCTGCCGAGATCTTATCCCGGAACAGATTCCCCACCGATTTAAGGCGATTTTAACCGCCATGGCCCAGAAAAATATTTCAATTTCCCCTGAAAAAAGAAAATTAAAAAAACATGCCGGATTTAAACCCAAAGAATTTTCCTGGATTTTAAAAAATGCCCTTATGGGGAAAAGTATCCCTGCATGGCGGCTACGTTCTGTTTTTTATTATCGCCAGGTATCTTTTTATAAGGAAAACTCTCTGGCCTGTCAGAACCAGGATCAGTATCTTTCCATGGTTCAAGGCATGGCAAAACTGTTTCAGAAAATTGGATTTAAGGGCTGGCTTGTATTGTTTGACGAAGGGGAATCCATCGTACAAACCCGTATTACCAGCCGCAGTAAAAGTTATGATTTTCTCAATAAAATTTTTTATCCAGAAACAACCCCCCATGGATTTTATCCTGTTTTCGCCTTTACCAATGATTTTTTTACCTGCCTTGCAGATGAAGCATATGACCGGGTCAGGATTAAGAAAAACGGTAAAAATGGAACCCCTCCAATAGAAATCCCCTATTTTAACACAAACTACAGCAAGGCCTGGGAAAACATTAATATCCACACACTCCATGATCTTTCAGCAAAGGAATGGGAAATTCTGATCAATAAACTTATTGCGGTTCACGCCGGTGCCTACAAGTGGGAGCCTCCTGTTAGTTTAATGGAAAGTCAAATGAACCTTGCGCTGTCCAAATTATCAGGAGCTGAAGCACGTTTGAAACTTAAATTTTTGGTGAATCACCTTGATCTTGCACAGCAAAGCCGACTTATAGAATATCAGCTTGATTAATCTAAATGTCTGACTCACTTCTTTTACAACTTCCCAATACATTCCGTGCTTTTTACGGTGCTTTTGCAAGCCTGTACAGCATCCAGAGAGCGGCTGTTCCCCCCATCCTTTCAGGCCGGGATCTGGTACTGCAGGCTGCCACAGGATCAGGCAAAAGCGAGGCTGTGCTTGCTCCCTGTTTGGAACGGGTGATCAGCTCCGGCAGAAAAACTGCTGTTTTATATATCATTCCCACCAGGGCACTTGCCATGGATTTAAAAAGACGCTTTGAATCTATTGTCACAGAACGACTGGGACTCAACCTTGCTATTCGAACCGGTGACATCAAGCGGGCAGGAGGAAAACGTCCTGATATCATGTTCACCACTCCAGAATCCCTGGATGTGATGCTGGGAAGCACCAATGCTGATCTCAAGGGCTTTTTATTTCGGGTGGGAACAGTGATCATTGATGAGGTTCATCCCTTAATTCATCAATACAGAGGGCGCCATCTTGCCTACCTTTTTACTCGCCTTGAACGTAGAACAGGTCGGGTACTCCAGAAAATAGCCATGTCAGCCACCATTGCCCGTGTAGATGCTGTTATTGATTTTTTTAATTTCAGTATTAATACAAAGCGTATCATTACCAATGTCAAAAGAGACATAATTGCACGCCTGCTCCATATTAAACAGGAGGAATCCGAAATTACGGCTCTCCTCAATGATCTGTATGATACCTGGCAGTATAGAAAAATACTTGTTTTTGTCAACAGCCGGGCCGCCTGTGACAGGTTGTTTGGTATTGTCAATAAAACTGGAAGATTTCAAGGTGTTTCAGGACTCCATTATTCCAATCTCAAGCCTCTGGAACGGAAAATGGTTGAAAAAAAATTCCGCAGGAGATCCCATGCCCTGTGCATTGCCACCAGCACGCTTGAACTGGGGATTGATGTGGGTGATGTGGATGCAGTGCTTTTATATGAGCCCCCCTGTTCAGTATCAGCTTTTCTTCAACGTATTGGCAGGGCCAATCGGCGTGAAGATCAGATCAATTTCTGGGGGCTTTGTTCTGGTGAACGTTCCGGAGATCAATTGATCCGTTTTCTTGCCCTCCTTGAATTATCCCGCAAAGGAATGATTGAATACCCCTGTGCTAAAATACTGCCCAGTGTATTGAGTCAGCAGGTGATATCCTGCCTTTATGAAAAAAGAAGGGTCACTCTTTCGTCCCTGCAATCTCTTTTCCCGGATCAGCATAAAATTTTGCCTTCTTTATTTGAATCACTTGAAAAAAAACGCTGGCTGAAAAAATCCAAAATAAATGGTCTCCTTGGAGGTGGCTGGCAATACCGAAACCACCTTTTTGATTATAAAATCTGGGGAAACTTTCCCGAAGCAGAAGAGGAATATATTCTGGAGGTATCTGAAAAAGCCATTGCAGATATTCCCCAATCCATTGTTTCCCAAATGGAGGCGGGAGATAGAGTTTACATTGCCGGAAGGCGTCTCAGAATTTTGAAAATTGATACAGGCGAAAGAAAAAGAGTGCTGGCACGGCCTTCCAAAGGCCGGGACGAAAAAAAACTGGCCTGGATTGGTATGGGTGCCCATATTTCCTATGAAGTAACAAAGGCCATGGGCAATATCCTTAAAACAGGTAAAATCGAAGATAAAACCTGCCTCTTTACCCGAACAAAAAAACTCTTCTATAGAGAGCTGAAACATGGTGAAAAAAAAGTTGTTCTGGAAAATGGAATTGAGGTTATACCTGGCAAAAAAGCTTCCTTTCGCTATCGTACATTCATAGGTTCTGCAGGTAACCTGGTGCTGGAGTGGAGTATCAGAGAGAACCTTAAAGATGATGATCTGTTTATAACATCTGATGAGATCGGCCTGGAATGTTCACACTGGATCACCTTTGAGGATATGAAATTGCCGGTGGGCCAGGAAGAATTTCAAACCTGGGTCAAAAGACATTTTAAAATATTGGGCAGTCTTATACCTTTAAATCTGTTTTGTAAAACCCTGCCAAGGGATTTATTTATACAGGAATTAACGGATTTTCTTTTTGACCACCGGGTGGCACGCATCTTTGCCCATTATCTTGGAACCACATCAAAAATTATTTCAGGTGATAAGGCAAATCTTCTCCTTGGGGTTTCTGTTCAGGGTGAACCAGAATCCTATAATCAGGAACCCTGCGTCATTGATATCATACCCAGGGATTCTTTGCTGGAGATGGAAAAAGAAAAAAGCAGACAAGATGGCGTTGAAAAAGTACGTAATTTTCTCTATACAGAGCAATGCAGACAACCCTGTCTTAAGATAAAGAATACTGCCACCCTCACTGCAACCATGGTCAGTGATTATTTTTTTCATGCACAATGTCAAAGACGATTTTGTTTTAAATTTATTGGCCTGGATTCCCTGGTCCAAACCGGGGCTCCTTTAAAACATGATAAGTTTAGAACCTTTTTAATGAACCAGGGAATCATCCATGAAAAAAATGTGCTGGAAGATCTAAAGAAACAAGGGGCAACCATCATCTCCACGAAAGCCGCAGGCTCTCAGGATTTGCAGTTTAAAGCATTTCTAAAACAGATAAACACGTTAATTTCAAAAGTCCTATCCCATGATATTACCAATGATATTAATAGCGCAAAATCTGTTTTTCTTTCACAATGCCTCCTCAAGGTGAACGCCTTGGACCAAGAGGATTTAAATCAGGGCACCTTGAATATAAACGGGATAGGGGTTCCTGATCTTCTTGTATTATCAGCAAAAAAATTTAATGGGATAAAAAAAGCTGTAATTGAAGTGGGAGATATCAAAAGCAGCACATCCCCGCGCTTTCATCATAAATGGCAGGTTGCGTTTTATGCCTGGCTTTTGGAAAAAATAATAAAGCTCCATGACATTCCAGCCATGGTGGCAGAGACGGGGTTTTTAATTGTTCACTCACCTGAAAAAAACAAAGAATATAAAAAGCACAAATTTGATCTTAAAGCTTATCTCGCTGCTTTTCCCATGCTTTTTAAAACCATTCAATCTTTTTTATCCCAGCCTGCATCTGCTGCAGATCACAGGCTTCAATCCCATTGTATATATTGTGACTGGTATCCAGTTTGCTATTATAATGCCCTTGAAAACGAGGATATACAATTTTTACCCGGATTAACCCTGGGGGAATTATTAAAATTGCGTAAGATGGGATGCGCCACCATTGCCCAAACCCACGCAGCCCTTGAAAAAATATCCTATGATGATAAAAAAAATCATGGGACTGAAAATCCCAGAGATAGAAAAACAGGCTTTACTTTAGAACAAGAAAAACAGATTTCAGGGCGTTGTGCAGCTTTTTTACAAAATCGAATTTTTCTTATAAAAAAACAGACCCGGCTTTTTCCATCTAATATTTCCCGGGCATTTTTCATCCATGTAACAAAAGACCCTTTGACCGAACTCCCATCCGCCCTTGGATTGCAGGTGATGGACCCCATTGATTCTTTGGGTACTCCCATTGAATCACATGTGTGGATAATAAAAAAGGAACAGGAACGAAGAGAAGCATGGCAGGAATTTGTCGAGCTGCTTTCAAATTCATGGGAAAATAGTATGTTTAATGGAAAAGTTCCCCATATTTTCCATTTTGGTTCGGGGTCTCGGCTGGATCTTCTTCAATGGGGAGAGGCGGAACAAGGAAAAGAACCCAGGTTTTTATGGCAGACCCAGCCCAGCCCGTGGACGGATTTGCGAAGGGTTTTTAAAGCTCATTTTTACATCCCCTCCCCTGGAGTTATTTCTTTGTTTACCCTGGCTCATCTGTTTGGGTGTAATGCTGAAGTTGACCATCCCGAAACCCTGTTTCATAATCATGGAGCGAGTGGCCTGGAATTATCAAAATTAGAACCTGGGCTTAAATCAATGGTCAAATCCAGCCTTTCAATTATAGTTGAATTATATGCAAAGGCCTATATTTATCTGGAAAGCCAATGGGTACAGGAATGTGATGCAAACCTGGAAAAAAACCCCAGGGTTTTGCCGTATTTGAGATTCATTAAAGAGGAGCAGCGATTACAGGAGAACAATATATTAACTCTCCAGGAACTGACACTTGAAGAAAGGATGCTGCGATTCAGGGCCATTGGGTATTTAAGCTTTGGTCACACAAGGCTGGATCATGAAGGACGTTTTCTTTATATCTTAAAAACCTCCAGGGAAACCTCCCCCTCAAAATTTCGTAAAGGAGATTTTCTCAAACTTGCACCCCATGGTATTTTTGATATCCAAAATGGTTTTCCTGTTATCATGGCTGAATATGATATGGAGGCAGGAGAAATATCACTTCTTTCCAGAACAGGAAAAATGCATTTAAGTAGAAAACTTTTATACTCCATAGAAGAGGATACCAGCGACTGGAACCAGGCAAAACTAACCCATGTTGCAACAACTCTTTTTGCGGCCCCTCATTCTATAGAAAATCAGCCCCATTCTTTGCAGCAACTGCTCGCAGGAGAATCTTTGGCCCGCCAATCTTCTGATTCACTGATCTGGCTGAAAAAATGGCTGGCTCGCAATAATACCGGCCTGAATCCTTCCCAGCAATCTGCTTTGGGCCTCCCTTTCCAATATCGGACAAGTATGATACAAGGCCCACCCGGAACAGGAAAAACCCATTTGCTGGGCTGGATTTTAATTACCTTGATCATGCAGGCCCATGAAGAAAGAAGGCCCCTTCGCATCGGCGTGAGTGCCCTGACCCATCAAGCCATTGATACAGTATTGAAAAAAATAACCCTCCTTGTTAATCAGTATTTACCGGATATTTTTCCGGGTTGTTGCATAAAATGGGGACAGACCGGCCAATCTGAAAAAATCCAGTCTGAAAAAATAGATGCCGATGGAAAAAACAGCAAAGAGATGAAAGTGGAATTCCAGGGCGATGCAGATGATGTCCTGGGAAGACCCTGGCTGATTCTGGGTGCCACAGGGTATGGCTTTTACAACCTCTTTAACAGCAAAAACAAAGATTTTTCCCCGGCTCTTGACTGGGTTATTTTTGATGAAGCCTCCCAGGTGCCGGTGCCCCAGGCTTTACTGAGCCTGATTTACAGCAAAGGTAACTTTTTGTTTCTGGGGGATGTTAATCAGCTGCCGCCCATAGTGCTGGGGGATTATGGGGAATATCTCAAAGAACCGGACGGTCTGCTTTTGAACCGATCTATTATGACAAATTTTCTGAACATATATCCTGAATCGCACCAGGAGACCCTTAACATTACCTATCGCATGAACAAAGAGATATGCGCGTTTCCCGGCAGAACCTGGTATAAAAACATGCTGCACCCGGCACCTGCCAATGCCCATGCCAGACTTGCCCTGAATAAACCTTTACACAGGATCATTATAAATCCTGAATCAACATATCAATATGACGAAATCCTTGACCCTGCAAAACCGATTGTACTGATATTAACTGACCACCAGGGATGTTTTCAAAGATCGGATATGGAAGCAGATCTTATGTCCACACTGGCCCACAGATTAATAGTAGACCATGGGTTATCATCTGATCAAATGGCTTTGATTTCGCCCCACAGAGCCCAAAATAATGCCATTATCAAAAAACTTGGTGATGAAATGCCGGAAAATTTACAACTTCCTCTTGTGGATACCATTGAGCGGGTTCAGGGGGCAGAACGGGATGTTATTATTTTTGGAATAACATCCTCTGACCCGGATCATCTGCTAAGTGAGTTTCTAAACAGCCCCAATCGCCTCAATGTAGCAATGACCAGAGCAAAAACCAAATTGATTATCATTGGAAGCAATGCCTTTTTTTCTATTATACCTGATTCGGAATCCATGTTGGAGCAAAATAGCTGTTTTAAACAATTATTGACCCATTGCCAAAAACAAAATTCTGTTTTCCATTTTCCATCAACAGGGCTGCAATAAAAAGTTGATAAAATTAAATGTTAA
>CAZNFB010000057.1:0-12264 GCA_964572105.1 uncultured Desulfobacteraceae bacterium | reverse complement strand
ATATTTTTTTGCGGATTGTCGTACATAAGGGCAGGATTTAATGTTATGTCAGGATAAAAAAAGATAAAATGGGCCAAAAAAAATGTCATCAGAGCCGCTACCGGAGTTTTAATACTTTTTATTCCGGCAAAAACGGTAATTGTAAGAAGAAAGCAGAAGAAAACAAGACATAGAATACACCAGGATTTAATATAAACAGCTTCTATGAATGTAAAATAGCCTTCAAAACCGCAAAGGGCGCATAAAATAAGGGAGACTGTCTTCTGTTTTTTAAAATATTGTAAAACCAGGGCAATAAAAAGTCCGGTTGCCCCGAAAAAACCGAGCGGTATATTAAATAGTTTTGCAAATGAAGATGAATGAACTTTAACGCAGGAAGCGGTTTGACAGATATTCTGAAAGCCCCCGAGATCGGAAATTCCCATGCCCAGAGAAAACAGAAAACAAAACAGGATTAAAGTGATTTTTGTTTTTTGCATAAATAATAGCCAGAAGAAAAGGCCCTCTTTTATTGATAAAAATTATTGGGATTTGTAAAAAGGTTCTCTATTTTATATAATAGAATGTGGTGTCAAACGGATGGGTGTGTTTTGGAATACAAAATAATCAGGTTTTTATCGGTGAAGACTGCAACTTGGGGTTCACAGTCTGTTGTTTTGTCTATTAAGCGTGTTTCCTGCCGGGCAGCTTCGATCAAATCCGTGATAGTCTCAATTTGTCTGATAATTGCTATAGGCATACCTGTCTGCACTGTTTTTCCTCTATTTTTGGCGGATTAATGGTTCAACTTCGGCAATTTCTAATAGCAGTTTTGATTTTTTTTTTCTTTTTTCAATATCAGCCAGGGGTGTTTGAAATGCCCTGTTTTTCATCGGAGTATAATATCCAATTAATATCTGTTTTCCCTGTCTGTTTTTTAGAGAAAAGGGTGCTCCCGGATATCCCTCCACAATAAAATCAGGGATCAGATTTTTTTGACGTAATATATTTGTTATTGAGCATTCAATATTTCTTCTTTGTTTTTTACCCGCCCCCCTGGCAAGCAACTTCTCATTTTTGCTTTCTGCAGCCATTATTAGAACTGTATCAGATACCAGCTGCAGCTGGGTATAAATCAGGCCGTTGTTCATGGAAAAACCTTTGAAATAGCCACTATTAACTACATTAATTTCTTTTTCTATCAAACTTAAAAACCTGTCTATATCGAGCCATTTCAGGTTCACGGTTTTAGGTATTGATTTTATTTTAAACTTTGTCTGCCGGGGTTTTTTTTGATCATCTGTCTTGATCATATTTTTTGCCACCGGGATAGTCAATGGAAAATATTTAGTCTTTTTTTTCTGAGCTTCATGATTTAATGTAGTCTTGAATGAATCATTTTTTTGGTCCGGGTTTATGCTTTTTGCTATATTTTGAAGAGCCTCTTTTTTTTTAAATATTCGTAGATAAATAATAAATCCGATTATTATGGCAGCCAGGGGCAATAGTGTATAATAAAAAATTGTATTCATAAATTTCAGCGTGGACACCTCTTCCTTCAGGTGGAGGAGGAAGCGCTGCCTCCTGTAGTGTAGTTTCTGTTTAATCACTTGCCGCAGAGCCTGAGACTGGGAAGGCATCTCAGGGTGCCTACATATTCACTTCTAACGTGGTCCCGTCACAATCAGTTGACTAACTAATCCTTGTTTGTGGATAAATGATTTTAAGATATGGTTCTTTAGTAAAAGCTGTTTTGCCCCGGAAAGCACCCTCAGCTGAAAACATAAAAAATTCCCTTTCCTTAAGGTTCATGGCATCTTCTGGCCTTACAGCAGGTTCTTCGATTTCTCTTATGGTAATTCCTCCGCCCAGTGAGAGAATTGGAGAATATTTCTTCTGCATCCCGGAATAGCTTGCAATATATTCTGCTGTATCAGGATCATTAACCCGCATAAAAATTTTGGTGTTAGTATTATCGAGTATCTTTTTAGCATGGGGTCTGCCGATTTCTGCTTCAATGTCAGCAATTGACTGGGTAAAAGCATGTATCAAAACATTAGAGCCTCCCGCTTTGTTAAACAGATCCTCGACTCCTGCATAAAACAGACTTCCAGCTTCATCCATATAGAGACACATGGGCGGATTGACTTTTTTCCCGGAGGCAAACTTTCTTCCCACAAAGCTCTGGATCATTGAAAGCAGGACTCTGGCTATTATATGAGCTGTTTTTCTTGTCAGCAAACTTCCTGTCTGTACAACCATGATCACTTGTTTTCCGGCTTCCAGGCGGTCAATAAATTTATTGGCAGTGGCTTTGCCGATTATTTTTCCGGTACTGCCGGTGGAAAGAGAGGTCAGGACAGTTCTCAACGATGATGAAACCTTGGCAAAATAGTCCTGGGGAGAATCTACGATTTGTCGCAAATTGATCAGAACATCTTCTACTTCAGGATTTTTGGGCAGTTTTTCGAGTTGTTTTTTCATATTAACCAGGTCTTTATGAGATATTCTTTCTTTAATGATATTAAAATTAAAAACTGGTTTTTCATTTTTAATTTTTGCGAATTCAATTAAAGCCAAAATTACAATAAGGGTGGTTTCGTAGGCAATATTAACAAAAAATTCATCCTTGGCTTTAATTCCTGATGTTACATGTGAAACAATCTCTTCCGGCATGTAATAATGTGATAGTGGATCAATTTGAGCGGAATAATCTGGAAAAACCGGAGAGACCAGACTGAGAGCTTCCTGGCATTTTTCCTTATTAACAACCTGGACTATTTTTGAAAAAAGATCAGGGTCCCCCTTGGGGTCGAATAAAACAACTGAATACCCTTTGCGGATATCCTGTTCAATCATATGTTCAATCAGCTTGGTTTTACCTATTCTGGTTGTCCCAAAACAAAAAAGATGCCCTTTTCTGGCAAAATCAGGCAGTTCTATTTTTTTTATTTTTCCTTGATTTTCAAGATTCCAGCCACGTCCTATGAAAGTTGACGGTTTCCGAAACTTCATCTTTCCATAATTTCCCTGTTTTTGAGTTCAATAAATTTTCTATACCAGCCTACCCCCCAGATTGTTAAAAAGGGGATAATCATGGCAAATCCAAAAACAGCCAGAGTTTCAAAAGCCCTTTTTATAAGAAGAGGTTTCAAATATAAAATGATGTCATATATTTTTACAGCCAGATGATATTTTTTAAACGAGACATATTTTGAAAAATTCCAGGCGGATTCAGGGGTGATATGATTTGAAATAAAAATCAAAACAAAAAACAAAAGCAGCCCTTTGGTGCAAAGGGAACACATCCTCCCTAACAGAAGCATATCCACAGCTCTTTTGGTGATTTTACCGATGTGATAGCGGCTCATATAGCAGCATAATCCACCGGACATAATAATTGGAACTAGGTTGATACTCCAAAGAAAAACATCATATTTAAGGGGTGAAAAATATCCGGCAACCCAGGCTTGAATTGTCTGATCAGAAATTATTGGCAAAGTCAGACACATCAGAAACGTAAAAATAAGTGCCTCGAAAAAACCGGCTCCAAAACCTACGTTGAAAAAATTAAGTTTCCCCCGGATGGTTAAAAAATCGTCCGGTATTTCCCTCCCCTTTGATTCAATTATATAAAATTGCTGAATTTGCGAGACCGCATCTAATATATGGGGAAAAATTCTGCTGGTACTGTTACCAGAGGACCCCATGGGAATAATCGTGCCTGAACCAGAATCTTCGTATCTTGTGTTTGATTTTATCATAATTTTTTTTAAAATTTAAAACTTTTGAGAAAGTAATGTCATTCCGACATTGTAAGTCCCATGAATAAATATAGTACTTTCAAGACCATATTTTTTAAAAATATAGCCCAGCATAATTCCTGTGGGGAAAATCTGAACAAATTTTACCCAATACGGATCGAGTGTGCCCAAGTGTGATACCGCCCAGAAAAAAGATGTTATTAGTATTGCAGTCCAGTATTTACAATCAAAAACCTTTACTATGAAATTTTGTATTCCCAGCCTGAAAATAATTTCCTCGGCAATTGCAAGTTCAAGCATCACAAAGGATGTTACAAAAGCGGGAGCTCTCTGGTTCTGGGTTTTAAGCAGCAGCGGAATTTGAGGGTCTGTTATTTTGAAAAGAAGGTATGAGTATATAAAAGCCGCCAAAAACCCGGAAATTGTTATTTCGAGATAGGCAGGAGAGATTTTTTTTTCGCCACTCATAATCGGAAGCGGAAAAAAGTTATACAAAGAGCAATAATATAATCCTGCTGAAGTAAAAATTATTATTTTAGCTATACCGATCAGGTTTCCAAAAATTAAAAATCCTGTCGGCATATTCTGAAAAATCTGGCAGTTAAAAATCAGCACTATTATATCCAGGCCAAAAATAATCCCGGTAAATATAAGACCGAATTTAATAAACCGAAATGTTTTTTTTCCGAACCTGATAACATCGATCAAAAAGAGCAGTCCAATAATCAGCAAAATCAGTCTCGTTAAAACATAAATTTTTAAAATAAATTCTCCTCTATAACAACTGTTTCAGCGATTTTGTCATGCCATGACTCCCTTTTCGGATCTATAAATATCCAAAAAAAACCGAGTCCAAAAATAAGCAGGGAAAAATTATACCCGACCATTCTCGATATTTTTTGTCCTAAAGCAGGCTTAAGACCTGTTTTAGAATCCACAATTTTTATTTTGAATAAAAATTTGCCTGGTGCTGTTGTTCGGCATAAAATAAATATTACCAGAGCCATTAAAGGTAAAATCCAAACAAGGTTCAGCCTGAAGGCTGTTAATTCAAAATCCGGATCAGTTTTTTGATATTTTTTAAAAAAAAACGGATAAAATAGAAAAAAATTTAATAAAGTATTGGTTCCAAAGGCTGCCAGTCTTTTCCAGGGGGATGCGTATTTCAAGATAAATAACTCCATGACCAATACATGCTGAACCAGCTCACAATCCAGGGTATCGCTATTGTGAGAAGCAAGGTTATTATCCCTATAAAAATATTCCTTTCCAGGATTGCGTAAAAACATCCGCAAAAAAATATAATGACAGTAAAAAATTCAATCAAAGAAAAATCCGGATAATGTTTTTGCACGGCATCAGGAAAAAAAAAGATAGCCAGAAAAAAGCTTATTAAAAAAATCGTAACCAATATTTTAAACATTTTCTCTTTCACTTATTGTCCATTGCCGCTTTTTGAACTTTTTGAATATAAAGTAAAGCACCCTTTTTTTTTCTACCTTTTATGCGGCTTGCAGGCTTTCCCGTGTTGTAGCAGGCCACAGAATCCCAGCTGTATCCATATCGGTCAAAACATTGCCGCAATATCCAGGCTCCTACGATGACGTTGTAACAGGGGTCTGCAAGATCGTTCCAGTGATCGCCGAGTGTTTTCTGCCAGCAGGTATTAATCTGCATCAAACCGAAATCGTAAGACCCGTTTTTATTATAATTAACAGCCTGGGGATTCAGACTGCTTTCCACCTGTGCAACAGCCCGGAGCATGGCAGGCGGGATATTATATTTTTCTCCAGCCAGATCAAAGCAGAAAGCTCTGGCGGAAGATACGGTCAACAATATCAACAGAATTGTTTTACAAAGCATCGGCAAATCTCGATTTTGCTGAATTCAACGCCTTGATAAGGGCGGGCATATCGGCTCCGATCACTTTTGCTCCGTTTTCCAGATAAAATACAGGTACGCCGGTAATTCCGAGTTTTTTTATTATTCTTTCGGTCTGGATTATTTTTTCGGTCCCTGCGCTGCATTGGTAGGTATTTGTTCTGTTTTTTTTAATCCATTTTTTATTTGTGTACTGATCAAAATCAAGATTACGGCAAATAGCCTCAATAACCTTTTCCCGCCCGGCTTCACCATGCACACTATGTAAAATAATTTTTACTTCCGCCTGGTAATTATTAGCTATTATTTTAATTTTTTTTGCAGCTCGGTCACAATGGGGGCACTGGGGGTCTGTGATCATATAGATGGTTTGTTTAATATCGCCCTGTGGTCTGTATCTTATGGAAACAGATTGATCCAGACGCTTTCGGTAAAACACAAAATCTTTTTCCTTGAGCCTGTCGATCATATTTTTTGTGATCTGTTTTTTGTTTTGAAACATCTCTCCAGCAATAACAAAATCAGGAGTTACATAAACCGGCACGTATTCCTGGCGAATTTTTAGAATTACCTCGCAGATTCCATTGACGTTTCGTTTAGACATAATTATTCCCGAAACCGGGACATGGTTGGTTATATTTTCCGGGGTGATTGCTTCGCACGGGTTTTCTGCATATGACGATGATGCAAAAAATATAAACAAAAACACAAAGAATAAACCTTTCACAGTAACTCTCCTTATAAATTTAATTTTTTATAACTTTTCCTGAACTGTTATTGATGATTTCAAATTCAAAGGATTCTTGCTTTTCCAGAATTCTATTTTTTTTTTGCGCTTTAACTTTTCAATTTCAGAGCTGATAGCGAGAGCATGGATTGTATTTTCTATTTGATTCTCATTAATAGATTTTTTTGTACTGTTTTGTAAAAAATATAGCAGGGTACCTATGTTGTAAGTTGTTTCTGTTATCTGCTCTTTTTCAAAACCGAGTTCGTTTAAAATCCAGTTAGGCAGAATATCGGATGAAAAATCGTTTTCACTAAGATTTTTCATATCGATAATTTTGATAATTTTAAAAAAATGTTGTTCTATTTTTTGCTTAAGGGTTGCGCAATTATTAGAATTTTCCATGGGTGTCTCCTTTTGTTAAATTTTACATGGTTTCTACTATGAGTAATAGAAACCATGTAAAATTTAACAAACGCGAAAAATTTTTGCAGGGGCAGAGTAATAGTACTTTGCTATGTTTTCGAAAATGGGAAATTTTTGAAGGGTAAGGAGAAAAATTTTGAGGAGGTAATGGGAAATTCTTTGTTAACTTTGTTACGTTTTCAAAAATGGGAAATTTTTGAGAGGGTAAAAGGAAAAATTTTTATGAGCAAAATTAAACAGTATCTTGAAACTCGCTTGTGGAACTGTAAAAGAAAAAATCCAGGGGCAAAACTACCTAAAACAAAGCAACTCCTGGGTGAGCTGAACACATATTATTTTGTTCCGATTAGCGATCCAGGGGTTGCGGCTAAATTCAGGCAGAAAATAACAGCCGCCCGGATTAAGACATCCAAAAAATACAAATCAACTCACAAAAAAATAGAAGAATGGAGTAAAAAATATCATCTGCCCATGTCTTTACTGAGACAATGGGTGCTGCTGGATGAATATATTACAGACAAATCAGCAGCTTTGTTTGCTGCTAAGGTAATCAAAGACTGGCAGGAATTTAATAGAAAGAAAGAGGAGAGAAATCACGGATAATATTTTTTTTTCATTTTTTGAACACAGGCATCAATTTCAGCGAGATTTAAATTTTTTTCTATGATCATACGGGCTATTTTTTCAACATATAAATAATCGGGAGACACAATCTTTTTTCTGGTGATATTTTTTACAAACCGTTTTTTTACGGTAAAACCGGCTTTTTTAAACAAGTCGGTAATTTTATCGGGATCTATATTATCATCATAGGGTGCGCCGATAAAATTTAGTATATCAGCGTCAATTATAATTTTTTTTTGACAGGGTATTTCTTTTAAACCTTCTTCTATAGCAGCGAGCATGACAATGTTTGTATTAATTAAAAGAAAGCTGTCTTCTGAGAGTTTAAAAAAATACAGAGTGTTAGTTTTATTTTTTACCTTTGCAAAAACATATTTTGTTACTTTGTTTTCAACAAGAAAGTTGCCGAGTTCGGACCGGATAAAATCTTCCTGTCTGTGCATTAGACGTACACCAGCGCTTTTTTTTTTACTTACAATGCTTTTTGGGGGAAACTCCCAGTATCCCCATTGTTCGTATATCGGCGGTTCATCGTTTACAAACCATTCTTTGCGGCAATCAAAAAAAGCGCTAAAAAGTTCCAGCCTATTATTATTTAAGCCATATTTGCCTTTTTCAATATGTGTCATGGCTCGTTGCGTAATTTTGGCTGTTTCGGCCAATGTTTGCTGGTCTGTACCGGTAATCAAACGTAAAAATATTAACTTTTCATGTTTTTTCAAAAAAAAATCCTTGTAAAAGATTAAACCAAATAGTACCACCTATTAGGTAGTACTATTATACAAACGAACAAGATAGATGACATATATATATATTGTAGTAATGCTTTGGATACAAATTAAGAATTATTTTTTTTTCAGACATTTCAATAAATATTTTAAAATTTAAATAAAATAATGATCGTAAATGGTGAGATTATGCAAAAAAAATATCTTTTAGTAAAAGAGATCAATATACCACAAAACAATTTACCCAGAGTCATAACCGGAACTAAAAATGGCATAATTGAAAATTATGCCGAACAAATGGCCGATGGAATAAAATTCCCACCGATTAAAGTTTGGAAAAATGGTGATGGAGGTCCGCATTGGATGGTTTGGGACGGCGTACACAGATTAAGTGCTGCTAAAGCCATAGGAATGGAAAAAATTGATTGTGAGGCGCATGATTTTCCGGAAAATGAATTTTTATTGTGGGCTTTTTCAGCCAACATTAAACATGGGTTGCCGTTAAAACATCAAGAAAAAGTCGATGTAACACGGGCTTTGTATAAGGATGGGCACTCTGTTCGAACGATTGCTGAAAAAACCGGTATTCAAGAGAGAACACTGCAAAGATGGATACAAGATTTAGCTGATGATAAAAAAAATGAACGAAATAAAAAAGCAATGAAATTGCTGGAGCAAGGATCGACACAAGAAGAAGTTGCGAAAAAAATGGGTATTGCACAAACAACGGTTGGAAGAATATGCAAAAATGACATTTGTCGTTTTTGCATACCCAACGAAAATATTAAAAATAATGACCAAAATCCCTCCTCTAATGATCAACAAGAGATAAAACCAGAAATACCTTACAAAAAAATGACTTACGAACAAAGGTTTGGCATGTCAAAAATGCCCCTTAAAGATTGTATGAAAAAAGGAGTTAGACTCTCTGACTGGGAGTTAAATGTAATTAGAACCCTGGAACTTATCAAGGGGGATTGGGATATAGAAAAAATTCAAAAAGATACCGGTTTAGGTCTGGTTGAAATCAGAAATGCTGCAATAATTTTAATGGCGCATCATGATAAAAAATTGTTTTATGAAAATGGGAAACAATGGGTTGCTGAGATGCTGCGAATAGACTGGAAGAAAGTAAGCTTTATTTGGTCGCTGCGGCATTTCGAAAAAGCACTCCCTGATAGATTTAAGCTTTTATGCTGGCTTCGGGAGAGTCTTCGTCATAATTCTGATGAAGCTACAAAAGAATTTATCAGGATTGAGACATTAAACCAGCTTTGTATTGAAAAAGGTGTAGAAACACCTGACCAGCTCACCGAAGAAATAAAATACGATATTTTAGAAGAATTGCCACCTGCAGCAAAAAATTACCTGCAGGAATGCGCTGATAAATTTCAATTGTTAACGGAAATGTTTACTTATAAAAGGCTTCAAAAAAAACCATTCCAGGAATTATCAGAATATTACAACCAGTTAATCGTTATTGAAAATGGGTTTCGTGATATTATTATTGAAAACGGAAAAAAGATTTGTGAGTAATACAAAAAAATAAAAAAGGGGTATTTTGAAGTGTATGAAAACAAAGAAAAAGGAGAAAATAAAGTTAATGTAGAAGCAATATTGCCGATTGTTCATTCAATAATAAGACGATATAAAAATACAAATCTTGCTTACGAGGATTTAAAAGCCGAATGCTATTTGTCTGCTGTCATAGGGGCAAAAAAATGGGAGGAGTCAGATAAAAAAGCCTCTCTTTTTTCCTGGGTGTGGATTTCTGTTTCCGGAAGAATTAGAGATTTGAACAAAAAGGAAAGTATAAGTACAGTTGCCTTCGATGATGCATTCTTGCCGTTGGAGGCTTTTTCCATGGATAAACATTTAGATACCTCAAAAAAAGAAAGCAGGCAGCGGCTTAATAAAATATCCAAAACAATTACTTATCAGCAATTGAGGCAAAGTATGTTTCCTGTGCAAACGCTGACGTTGAAAAAAGTTATATCCAGACAGCGTGTGCACCAGATTCAAAATAAAGCCCAGGAAATTCTTGCATCTTTGGGCAAATAGAGGATGTTTGACATTTTTTCAGGCGCATGGAAAAGTGTCAAATATTTTTTATAACAAATTCTACCACTTCCCCTTTCAACTCCCGTCTCAAATCATTAATTACATCCATTTGCACCGGAGAATCCGCAGCAATCCAGCTTTTATGCCCAGCTATTCGTCTGATACTTCTATTTTTAACGTATGGAAGTATGCGAAATAAAATAGCGCAAGGAAGGTTTTTGCTGTTCCGGGACAGATGAATTTCTACAGTATGCTTTTTTCTGGAGACCTTGAGTAAATAAAAAAGAAATGCTCTCCCCTCAATATATAAAGAAATTTCCTTTGGGGTCCAGTGTGGTTTCAGCATAACTCCGATCACATTATCATCTCCTATAGCAATCGTTATTCGGTCATCATGTTTTTCCATAATAACCCCCTCAATCGCCCTGTGAACCAGTTTTTTCCATTTCAGGGAAGCTTCATCCAGACGAATTTCATCAATATACCTGGTAAATAAATCATGTGTCATCTGCTGAATACTGACTGGTAAAGCATCAAAATCAAAATCAACGGTTATAATATCATCTTCACAGACCAGTGTTTGAAATATTTTAGCTTCGGTGTACGGAATTTCTTCCGGCACCTGAAAAACTGCCCTTATCAATCTGCTGTCCAGATCGTCTATTTCACATTCAAGGATATTAAAATATTCACAAAAAGCCTGCTGTAAAGCAATTTTTAAGGTATCTTCTATTCGTAATTCAGTTAAACCGGCTGCCAAGCCTATTTTTTTAATTTGTTTTTGCATAAAATTTTTTTGTCCTTTTTTTTGAAGCCGAATTCTTGACGGCCTTTCTATTACATATAGTAGAAGAGCACGAAAAAATTATTTTCCTTTAGCCTTTGAATATTTTTTTAAATAAAATAGTTAACGGAGGTAGTATGCAAAATACAGAAAAAATTCCATCCCGGTGGGAAGTTCTTGCCCGGGAGAGAAACGCCAGGGTAATCTTATGCAATACAGCGGATACTTATGTATTGTTAGATATAGCCAAATCGGCTGACCGAGGGCTGAAAGCCCTTCGCAGTCGATTATTGATCAGCCTGTCTCCTGAAAAAGTTATTCCTTTAATCGAAGAATACACCGAAAAGGTATTGGCCTTGCACAAAACTGTTGAAATAATATGTAAAACCGCCAATATAAAATATCCTACCCCCAGGGGGGTGAAACAGATCGAAGGGAATAATGGCAACGGAAATAATAAGGAAGATAAACCTATATTAGACAACGACACGCTTAATTAGCGTGTGTTACCAGTTTTTACCACAACAATTGTTGTGTTTTATCTAATCTGATATTTTTTATCTGAAAATATTTAGCATTAGACAACGGACCCGTAAGAATATCCTTATGCTGGCCCGATAAAAACAGATTGCACGGTGTTGACTGTTTTGTAAGCTTTTCTATGAAACAGTTGCTAATATAGGATATTAACTTTTTTGATCATTTACGAACGATTTGCGCCGCTTTATGCGACAAAAATATTAAGTAGTAAATAGTCAAAACAGGCAACCGTGACCTTCGGTGTAGAAAAGTTAAACAACAAAAATCCATATTTTCGATTCAAAAGCCGGAACCCGGCAAAAACCCTATCGTGAAAAAATTAGCAAAAATATCAAATAGCAGCAATTGCAGCTTGTGAGTTATTTATGCCGCTTTATGCGACAAAAATATTAAGTAACAGCAATCACATCTTAAATAATTGCAGCTTGCGAACGATTTGCGTCATTTTTTAATGACAAAAATACCAAGTACCAAGTAATAGCAATTGCAGCTTGCGAGCGATTTGCATTCTTTTTTTAATTGGGGTTTTAACAGGAACTGGAAAAATTCAAATTTTTAATTTAAAAAAAAGGAGATAATAAAAATGTTAAACAAAGTTGTGTTAATTGGAAACCTGGGGCAAGATTTGGAGAGTGGCAAATGAATCCCAGGCGGATATGCTGCCGGATGAAGATCCTTTCTCATCGTAAATAAATAGATATCAGATAAATCAGGGGAGATTAAAGTCATTGACTTAGCTCTCTTTTTTTA
>CAZNFB010000056.1:0-12349 GCA_964572105.1 uncultured Desulfobacteraceae bacterium | reverse complement strand
ATGCGCCTTGTATATGGGCCAAAATCCTGCGCTATTTCTGCTCAACTTATTTTATCTCCGTTCCTAAATACTTACCTTTTATTCTTGTTTCCCTGAATATAAAAATGATACTTTTTTCAACTTTATTCTTGTCGATGTTTATTACCATTGCACTTATCCCTTTTTTAAAGGGGTATTCTGTTAAAATTAATGCCCTTGATGTTCCTGATGGTAAAAGAAAGCTCCATGGCCGTCCCATGCCTAGACTTGGTGGATTAGCTATGACCATCGGCGCTTTAATCCCGATTTTATTTTGGACAAGCCTTGACAGGTTCATTGTATCGATTTTAATCGGTTCAGGGATAATTGTCTGCTTCGGAATTTTAGATGATATTAAAGAGTTGGGATATAAAACTAAATTTGGGGCTCAGTTAACAGCAGCGGTAATTGTAATTTTTTTAGGAGGGGTACACTTCCCTGGTTGCCTGGAATCCCTTGTTTGGAGTAAAGTTTTTTATATTGCTTTTTCTCTTCCTTTGACGCTATTTTTTATTGTAGGGGTGACAAATGCCATTAATCTCTCAGATGGTCTCGACGGTCTTGCGGGGGGAGTCTCCATATTTACCTATGCGGGTATAGGGTGTCTGGCCTATTTAAGTAATAACAATCTTATACTCCTTATTTGTGTAGGTGTGGTAGGTGCGATATTTGGATTTTTAAGGTTCAACACCCACCCCGCCGTTATTTTCATGGGGGATTCCGGGAGTCAGACCCTGGGCTTTATGGCAGCTGTCCTTTCTATAAGCCTGGTGCAAAACAATCCTCCTTATTCTGTTGCATTGCCTCTTCTTCTTGCCGGATTTCCCGTTTTAGACACTTTAACAGTGATGACTGAACGGATTATAAAAAAACAATCACCTTTTAGAGCAGACAAAGGGCATTTTCATCACAGGCTCCTTCGCCTTGGTCTTTATCATACTGAAGCTGTCTTTTGTATCTATATTCTTCAGTTTTTGGTTATATCATCTGCTGTTTGCTTACGGTTTTACCAGGAATGGGAAATTATATTTTTATACCTTTGTTTTTCATTGTTTGTAACCACAGGTTTTATGATTGCTGAAAAAAAAGGCTATATTATTTTAAGATCGGATTTTTTTGATAATGTTATAAAAAAGGGATTAAAAAGACTTAAGGAAAAAAATGTTTTTATAAAATTTTGTTTTAAAACAATTTGGATCTGCATTTTTTTGCTTTTGTTTTTTACTGCTTGTATTCCTGTCACTATCCCGCCGGTTTTTTTGTTTTTTTCCATTATTATGTTCCTGCTGATTATAATATCCATACTCTGCAAAAAAAAATGGCTTGGCAGTTTACTCCAGTTTTTCATATATTTTTTTGTCCCTGTTCTGGTCTTTATAAGTGAGGTTGATAAAGTGCCATGGTTGAGTTTTCAGTTGGAATATGCTTATAATCTATTGTTTGGGGTTTTGGCTTTTTTTGTGATACTGGTATTGAAGTTTACAAAACGGAAAAAAGGTTTTACTGCCACGCCCATGGATTTTCTTATATTTGGGGTCGCATTAATTGTTCCCAATTCGACCATTGGTTTTATAGAAGATGGTCATATGGAGCTTGTTGCTGTAAAAATTATAATTTTTATATTCAGTTATGATGTTATTATCGGTGAATTAAGGGGTGAATTGAGGACATTGGGGATATCAACTGCGGCTGTTTTTATAGCGATTTTTGCAAGGGGTATCTTTTGATCTTCAGGGATGATTTTCTGTATGGATCTGTTATTGAATTTTTATTAAATCAGGGGTGTTAATATGTTTAACCCATGGCGCAATATAATAGCTATTTTGATTATCCTTATCTTTTTTTCCGCATGCGGCAGCGTGGAAGAGAAAAGAATGAAGTTTTATGGTAAGGGGAAGGCACTTTATGAAAAAGGGGATTATGTCAGGGCCCGGCTCGAGTTTAAAAATTGTCTTCAGATGGATCCGAAATTTGCAGATGCTTACTATATGCTCGGTATGGTGGAGTTAAAGGAGAAGAATTTTCAAAAAGCTTTTAAAATGTTTTCACAATCGGCTCTTCTTGATCCGGCCAACCTTTCTCCTCACCTGGAGCTTGGGAAAATTTTTATGGCAGCAAAGGCATTTGACAGGGCAAAAGAAAAAGTTGATCTTGTGTTAAACGCAGAGCCTGAAAACCAGGAGGGTCTACTTCTAAAAGGGGCACTTCTTCTTTTTGAGAAAAAAAGTCTCCAGGCAGAAAAACTTTTTAAGGATCTTATAAAAAACGGGATGACTGAACCTGACCTTTATCGTATGCTGGCATCTATTTATTTAAAAAATAAAGATATAAAATCGGCGGAAGAATTGATTGAAAATGGAATAAAGGTTAATCCTGAGGGGGTTCTTCTCCGTATTGTGCTTGCCAGAATTTATGCGGCAAATAACCGGATTGATGATGCTGCTGCTCTTTTAATGAAGGTGGTTAAGATGGAGCCTGATAAAGATGAGCACAGGTTAAATCTTGCCAGCTTTTACTGGGATTCCGGGCATCGTGACAAGGCTCAGAATATTTTGGACAAGATCCTTGAAGCCAATGTGGAGAATGAGGAAAAATGGATCAGTCTTGCAAAATTTTATATTTTAAAGAAAGATGAAGCAAAGGCTGCAAAAATACTTGAACAGGGTATTAAAAACAATCCTGCTTCCTTTAAATTTCGTATTTTCTTAGGCGAGCTTAGGGTTAAGAAGGGGGAGATTGATTCTGCCATGGAGATACTTAAAGAATGCCTGGCTTTAGATAAAGATCCGGCAGCCCCTGACATTCTTAAAACAAAAACTGCACTTGCGAAGTTGTATCTGCTAAAAAAGGATATTGAAATTGCTCAAAAATATGCAGATGAAGTTCTGAAAGAAGATCCAAAAAGTCTTGATGCCCATTTTACCAGGGGTAATATTTTGCTTGTTAAGGGAGACGGATTTAATGCCGTGTCCGAATTTAGGCCCGTAGTTGCCAAAAAACCTGAGTTTATAGCTGGTTATCTCCGCCTTGCCCAGGCGCATCTTTTGAACAAAGAAAAAACCCTTGCATTGGATACTCTAAAGAGTGCCCTGAAGGTTGAGCCTGAATCAAAAAAGGTTTTAACAGGTATCGTAAAACTTTTGTTGTTGAATAAAGATTATAAAGGGGCAGAAGAGTATTTAAAAAAAGTTTTGCAATATTATCCGGGTGATATTGGTGCCCTGTTAAAGCTGGGTGATTTTTTTATAATTTTAAAAGAGTTTGATAAGGCTCGGGAACAATATGATTCGATCATAAAGAAGGTTCCTGAAAATCCTGTGGGCTATTTGAGGAGTGCAAGGGTTTATCAATTCGAAAAAAAATTAAACAAGGCTCTTTTAATACTTGAGCAGGGATATGAAAAAAATCGGTATTCCCCTTCTTTGCTTTCACCCCTTGCCAGGCTTTATCTTTTTCATGGGAAATATGACAAAGCATTGGGGATATGTAAGGAGGCAATAGCGGCTAAACCTGATAACCCGTTTTTTTACGATCTCATGGGGCAGGTTTATGCTTTTGGAAAAGAATATGCCAGAGCAGAATCTTCGTTTAAAAAAGCGATCCAGACCCAGCCCTTATGGCCAGCCCCCCATAATAATCTGGCCATGCTTTATATAGCCCAGGGAAAAAAACAAGAAGCAATAGCCGGGTTTGAGACCGCTTTAAAGGAAAACCCCAATAATCCTGCTGCATCCTTATCTTTGGGGCAGCTTTATAGCCATGGGGGTGAGTATGAAAAGACCATCAAACTCTACAGGGATGCTCTTAAGGTAAACACCGGCCTGTGGCAGATTGCCAATAATCTCGCTTTTTTAATTGCGGAGCATTATGCATCATCTGCAGATCTCAAAGAAGCTTTGAAATTATCAAAAAAAGCGTTGAAAGTAAAGCCTGATGATCCATTGATTTTTGATACGATGGGGTGGGTATATTTTAAAATGGGAAACATGGAAGAGGCCTTGAGATTTCTTGGTTATGCTCTTGACTCAGCCCCTGATCATTCGGTAATCAAGTATCACATGGGGGTTTTGATGTATAAGGATGGTCGTGTTGATGAGGCTTTAGAAATGATAGAGAATGCTTTATCAGCAAAACAGGATTTTGAAGGGAAAGATGCTGCCGAAAAGTTGCTTATAAAGCTTAAAAGGGAGAGTAATAATGAAAAAGATTAAATGTTCAATGCTGTTTTTTGGATTGTTTTTCGGGTTGTTTTTTCTAATGGCTGCTCCCTGTTTATCTGAAAATAAAGATAAGCATGGCGCAGAGAATATCTCGGATTATATTATGGGACCCGGGGATCTGCTCCATATCTCTGTATGGAAGAATCCTGAATTAACCATGCCGGTCACAGTTCTTCCCGACGGGAAAATATCCTTTCCTCTTATTGGAGATGTGATTGCCGGTGGAAAAACAGTTCCAGCTTTTAGAAAAGAGGTTTGTGCAAAAATAGAACCCTATGTGCCGGATCCTGAATTGTCTGTTATTGTGCAGCAGGTAAACAGTATGATGGTCTACGTCATAGGGCGGGTTAATCACCCTGGGCGTCTTGTTTTAAACGCCAATATAAATGTACTTCAGGCCCTTGCCATGGCTGGCGGCCTTAATCCTTTTGCAAAAAAAAATAAAATATTGATCTTCAGGCAGGTGGACGGGAAAATAAAAACATTGAAATTTATGTACAAGGATGTAGCCCAGGGGAAAAATCTGGAACAGAATATACTTTTAAGGAGAGGGGATACTATTGTTGTTCCATAGCAGCTATTTAAGAAGTATATATAAATTTATTTTGGTCATTACTCTGTTTTTCATCTGTTTTTGGGTTATCTCATGTGAGCAGGCAGCAGCTGATGATTTTATGGTGATTCCATATATAGCTGTGAAGGGAGAGTATAATGATAATATTTTTTTTGACACGACCGATGAAGAGGAGGATTTTGTAACGATAATTTCACCGATGCTCACCCTCCATAACAGGACGGAGGTGGTGAAATTGAGCCTTTCCGCCAGGTATGACGAAAATATATATTCCAACAATAGTAAACTTGATGCTTCTGATCAGTACTACAAAGCCGCTCTTAATTATCAGTTAACCGCCATGAACGCTTTTGCGATACATACGGGTTATGATAAAACCTCCAGACTGGACAGGGATATTGAGATCATTGATGATGAGACTGCTGCAACTGGCCTTCTTATGGACGCTTCAACCAGAATTCGGAAAAACTGTTCATTCTCTTTAAACAGTACTTTTTCTGAAAAATTTGCAGGGAGTTTTTCTTACTCTTTTTCTGAGGATGACTTTGATGACCGCGAAGATAATGATATGCGTTCCCAGAGTGTAAGCGCCGGTTTTACCCGTGTACTCGATTTTATAGATGAACTTACAGTGGGACGCTTTAATTGTGGTTATTCAAAATCCAGGTTTTTTGAGTCCGAGATAGCAACATCTAGTATCTACGCTTATCTTCGTGGCTGGCCGGTATGGACCGATAATTATTTTTTTAATAATTCAACGCAGAATTATTACTTTGCTACCCTTGGAGTGAGCCGTAATATGGGAGAGATCTTTTCCATGGTTTTTGATATTGGTGGAAGGTATACAGAATCAGAATATGAAACCCGGACAAGAATTGTCCCCGTTGACAGCAGTTTTTCTTTTCTGGAATACAATATAACCAGCGAGAGCAGTACCACGGGGAGCGGTCTGGTTGTTCATACGGCTTTATCCTATAATGGCGAACTCACCGACTGGAGCCTTAAGTTCAGCCATGATATGAAACCGGCCAGCGGCAGATCCGGTGCTGCAGACAGGACATCTGTGGCTATCGATTTTAATAAGAGGATTACCTATGAACTAAGCTGGAATCTCTCCACCGGGTATTATCTTAATAAATCTGATCCGGGTGAATATTCTTCAACAGGAGAAGATGAGAGTACTTTGCGTGTCAGGACCGGAATAAAATATAATTTTAATAAAAATTTATCTATTGAGGGTTCCTATAATTTTGTCAGGATCGAGGATGATGAAAACCATACTGACAAACAGAGAAACCTTTTTTTTGTGCGTGTTAATTTTAAATATTTTTAATGAATTATCACGAATTTTCAAATTTGACACGTTAAAGAGTTTGGGAGAAATTTTATGGAAGAGACTCTATTATCCCCATCTGATTATGTTGATATTTTAAAACGAAGAATCTGGTCGGGACTCCTTCCGGCCGTTTTAATATTTATTGTTGCGCTGATAGTGGCATTCAGCCTTCCTGCTGTATATAAATCCACCGCAACAATTCTGATCGAAGAGCAGGATATTCCTGCTGATTATGTGGTAACTACGGTTACCAGTTATGCCGAGCAGCGGTTGCAAACCATTAATCAGAGGATTATGAGTTCCTCCAGACTCCTTGATATCATAAACCGTTTTAATCTGTATTCAGATAAAAAAGAAAAGTGGACCACCGATGAAATACTAGGAAAAATGCGGGAAGATTTTTCACTTGTTCCAATTAGCGTGGAAGTAACTGATCGCCGCACAGGCCGTCCAGCTATGGCCACAATCGCTTTTACACTCTCCTATGAAGGTAAGGATTCTCCTGAAAAAATTCAACAGGTTGCCAATGTCATTACAACTTTATTTTTAACAGAAAATATTCAGGTCAGGAAACGGCAGACAACTGAAACCTCCATTTTTTTGGAAAAAGAGATGGCACTGGTCAAGGTCAGGCTTGCAAAAATAGATGCTGAAATAGCAGAATTTAAGAAAAAAAATATTAATAATCTTCCTGAACTGTTTCAGGTAAATATGCAAAGTTTAAATAATTTTGAGCAGAGTATAGAAAGACTAAGTGAACAGCTTAAAGTTTTAAGGGAGCGAAAAAGCTCTTTGGAAACCCGGCTTTTTGCCATAGTTTCGGAATCTGAAAGCCAGGATAAAATACGCCTTGATCAGCTTAGACTTGCCCTGGTTAATCTCAAAATTAATTTTTCAGAGAAGTATCCTGATGTAATCAAGGTTAAATCGGAAATTGCGGAATTAGAAGAGCGTATTAAAAAATCCAGAGGATCTGAAAACTGGGAGCGGGAAGATAACCCTGTTTACATAACCTTTGCGTCCCAGCTTTCAGGAATAAACGCAGAAGTAAACTCTGTAAAAAGGCATATTAAAGAGCTTGAAAAAAAAAAAGATAACTACAGAAAACGTATTGAGGCGACTCCAGAGGCGGAAAAGCAGCTTAAGTCCCTGTCTTCAGAACAGATTAATATCAATCTGAAATATAAAGATCTAATGGGAAAACTTATGGAAGCAAGGGTGGCCCAGGGGCTTGAAAAGGAACAAAAAGGAGAACGATTTACCTTGATTGATCCTCCCATGGTGCCTGAAAAACCTTTTAAGCCAAATCGGGTGGCAATAATACTCATAGGTCTTGTTTTGGGGATGGGTGCAGGTGTGGGAGCCGCATCGCTGCACGAATTTTCTGATCAATCGGTGCATAAGGCAGGGTCTCTTTTTTCTGCTACATCATTTCCCGTACTTGCTGAAATTCCTGAAATTATAAATGCACGGGATATTGAATTAAAAAATAAAAAACGGCTTGTGTTAATATCAGGTATTCTCCTGTCATGTGTGGTGGGAGTTATTCTTTTTCATTTTTTTATCATGGACCTTAATATCTTCTGGGCCAAACTCATGAGAAAAATATAGGTGGTTAAATGAACTTAGCAAAAGCTGTTGAAAGGGCAAAAAAAGAGCGTGAAAAAATAAAACCATCAGGACAAAAAAAAACAGGACAATCTCAACCTGCCCATGGTGATCCTAAAGCTGCCGATTGGTCACCCCCTGTTTATGATGAATCAAAATTAATCAACTTTGATATGGAAAAGGCCACAGATAATAAATGTGTTTCCCTTTTTCCAGATGCTGTGGAAAATGATTTTTATAAAGTTTTGAGGGCACGGGTTCAGCAGTTAACAAGTGCAAACAACTGGAAAACCATAATGGTTACCAGTGCTTGCCCGGGGGATGGAAAAACTCTTACTTCGATTAATCTTGCTGTTTCCATGGCAAAAGAATTAAATCAGACAGTTCTTCTTGTGGATAATGATTTAAAACGTCAAGGTATCTGCAAGTATCTGGGAATCGCCAGCGACCTGGGGCTGGCAGATTATTTTGAAAGGGATATATCTTTAAAAGATCTGATTGTCTGGCCCGGTATTGATAAGCTTACAATTATTTCAGGAAAAAGAACGATCACTGAAAGTGCTGAACTCCTTGGTTCCCGTAAAATGAAGGAACTGGTAGGGGAAATGACGGCCCGTTATGATGACAGGTATATTATTTTTGATATGCCGCCGGTTTTAGGGAGTGCCGATGTGATTTCCTTTGCCCCCATGGTGGATTCTATCCTCATGGTGGTGCAAGAAGGGAAAACCTCGATTCAGGATGTTAAAAAAGCTGTTGATCTGATACCTAAAGAAAAATTTTTAGGTTTTGTACTGAATCGGCAAAAAACAATAGGGAGTGGTTATAACATCAGCTATTAGGAGGCTGTCCGAAAATGCCCTTTTTCCCCAAACTCTGCGTTACGCTCAAAAAATTATCCTCGAAATATTAACTATATGTCTGCGGTAATTTTTTGAGCAGGCCTTGATTTTGAAAAAAATGCTATTCTCGGACAGCCTCCTCTGCGGGTGAGATTTGAAAATTTGGTACAAGGCCATGGGGGAAAACACTGTGGCAAGTGAAATTATTTGTGTGGGAGAGATATGTTTTCAGGCCGCTTTATCTTGCAAACCATTGTTTAATACCTTTCTTTTTTTTACTCGATATTCTGTCCTGTTTTTTTGCAGGTTTATCTAATTTTTTATCAATGTATGCGTGTAATTTCAGAAATGTATCTTCAAATTTGTTTTTTGAGTGAATAAAGCTTTGCAGCATGTTTATTACTTGTTTTTTGAAATCTTCATTGTCGCTGGTTGTCAGATTTGACTCTAATCTGATCTGATGGAGAGTCTCTTCTATTTTTTCCAGTAGTTGTGTAAAATTTTCTCCTTCTCTAATCTCTTTTACCGGCCATGGATTCTCTTTAATCACTTCTGATTTTACTGTTTTTTCAGTATTGAATAATATTTCTTTTTTATCTCTAATTACATGTTCAATTACTTCTGCTTCGATTATTTTAAGGTCATCACCATAGCCATAAACCATTGCTGTATCGCACAGCTGGTTTATAATCCTTGGTATACCCTGGGAAGCCGTGGAAATAATTGATATAGCTTTAGCCGTAAATATGTCTTGTTTCCCTCCGGCTTTTTTTAAGCGAAAAGAGATATATTCCCTTACTTCCTGTGCGGGCAAAGGGTTAAGGTGATAATTTACACTAACACGCTGTGCCAGTTGTGCCAGTTTGGGAGATTTTATTTTTTTTATAAGATCAGGTTGTCCCACAAGCATAATTACCAGAAGAATATCCTCATCACTTTGAAGATTGGAAAGCATGCGAATTTCTTCCAAAACTTCATACGCAAGGTTTTGAGCTTCATCTATGATTAAAAGGACTCTGTTCCCTTTGGAAAATTCGTTGATTAAATAATGATACAGCAAGCCCAGATTATCAGATTTATCTTTTTTAGAAATTATTCCAAGCTCATCGAGTATCTGGCTGATTAATTGATCAGCGTTAATGTTGGTGTTAAAAATAACCACCGCATTCATATTCAATTCAATATTATTGAGCAGGTATCTTATTAGAGTGGTTTTGCCGGAGCCGATTTCACCTGTAAGGAGTATGAAACCGGCACCCTCCATGAGGCCATATTCTAAGTGTGTAAGTGCTTCCTGATGCTTTTTGCTCTTAT
Source organism: uncultured Desulfobacteraceae bacterium (assembly GCA_964572105.1). Taxonomy (GTDB): domain Bacteria; phylum Desulfobacterota; class Desulfobacteria; order Desulfobacterales; family BuS5; genus DAOWMW01. Next base: position 2,437 of record CAZNFB010000056.1, on the reverse strand, counting down.
AAAAATAAGCAGGGTTTGGAACTATGTTGAATGGTTTGTCAGACAGACCGTAAAAGTCTTTATACATTTTCAAATTCCGTTATTGTAACGCTAAAGATTGATCATTAAGAGAGTTTTTCAGCTATGTTGATTCAGATTATAATTTGCTGAAATGATTTTTTTGAATTCTGGTATTAAAAAAACAACGTAGCAGATGTACTTTTTGTTTAATGATTTTTGGATAGTGCTGTGGTTGAGAGGCCCCTAACTTTAAAAAGTTAGCATGGGTAAAGTTGAAAAGCAATTATTAAATATTTGTTTTTACCTTTTGCCAAAGCAGGTATAGATCATTACATAAATAATTTTACTTCATTATCGCCGTCTGCGCATTATAATATGCTTCCCTTCCTCTGGCCTTGTGCCAAGGCTTAAAATAGGGTTATTATCTGACAATTTATCGATGAGAAATTACTTCTTATGTTTTGTGAAGGATGGCAGAAAATAGTATTTATTTCTTGACAATATAAATTTGTTGTTGATATCTTGTAAAGCTTCTTAAAATGAAAAATTGTGTAACGACTTTGTTTTGTTCAGACACTAATTAGAATGTACAGGTACTAAGGAACGAAAATTTTATAAGTTGAACGAAATAGCTTGTCTTTTGACCCATCTACTTCGTTGCATCAAAGGCCGAATGTATAGTATGCAACCTTTAATGCGCCTTGTCTATGGGCCAAAATCCTGCGCTATTTCTGCTCTGCTCAACTTATTTCATTTCCGTTCCTAACCGTACCTTCATACAGGTTGAGAATAGTATTTATTGGGGGGGGTTTTTTTTATTATAAACGTGAAGGTGAATGTTATGAAAATTAGTAAATTTATTGTAACTGTTAGTCTGTTTTTGCTTCTTGGTGCTGTTTCCCATGCTGCATTGCTTGAAGATATGTCGCCTGGATATGGACGTTTCACAGGTAATTTTATGTATGTTGCTAATCAGGTGGATAACGCCGGGGCACATTTTTATGCTACCAATATTACAAACGGCGTAATATGGCAAGCAGAAGATGGCTCTTTGCTTGGCCCCTGGCTGAAGCAGCGTGCAGATTTTTCTGCCATACCGGAGCTGGCCTGGGGAATAAATCGTGAAAGGGTTAGGAATCCTGACTTTTCAGTAATAGCAGATATTGATATTTCTGATCTGGACAACCCCTTTGTTACGGAAGGGCGAATTGAGATAACTGGCGACATACTTGGTAGAAATGATCTGTTACTTTTTGGTGCAAGTCTTGGCACTGATATCGGTTTTAACAGGCGAACAATTGAATTTGTTATAGGGCCTGATCATGAAGGTCTGGTTGCCGATCTTGGTTATGCTTCATTTGTAGAGGAACTCCTCCGTTTTAATCTTAGAACAGGTTTCGGTAATAACTTCGATGGTGATTTTTCGCAGGATTTTGAATATTCGGCCAAGGCTATTGCAACGGTTCCCTTACCTGCAGCTTTTTGGTTCCTTGCTTCAGGGGTTGTAGCCGCTATAGTTCGCCGTCGTAAAAATATTCAATAGAGCTTAGGAACGAAAATTTTATAAGTTGAACGAAACAGCTTGTCTTTTGGCCCATCTACTTCGTTGCATCAAAGGCCGAATGTATAGTATGCAACCTTTAATGCGCCTTGTATATGGGCCAAAATTCTGCGCTATTTCTGTTCAACTTATTTCATCTCCGTTCCTTAATAGATTGTCAGATAATAACCCTATTTTAAACCGTGACGCAAGGCCAGAGGGAGGAAGGCGTATTATATAATACGCAGGCGGCGATAACGGAGTGAAATTTTTTCTGTGACGATCTATAGATGATCTCTCCCCTAAAACTACTATTTTTATTATGTATTCCCACGCTTTTTTAGTGGGAATACATACCTCCCATGTAAAAATTAAGATTACAATCAGCCTTCACAATCTCCTATCGGCAAACAGGATCAAAGTTTTTTGCCGTCTCACCCATGGTTCCATTTCATAATCCGACAGATGAAACGAAATCCCAATTATTCAAGGTAAATTTCAAGTCTTTGCTGTTTTACAACGGGGCTTTTTAAACCCACCCAAAATTTTTATCTTAGGAACGGGGACGAAATAAGTTCGCAATTTTAAGTGTTGAGGCGCCTGCCTGGCAAGGCGCGAAAGTGTAGGAATATCAAGATATTGCTACGCTTTTGTAACGCAGTCAGGCAGGATGGATCGACGCTTAAAATACCAAGTTATTTCGTCCTCGTTCCTTAATGTTACCATTTCGAACAACAAGAGGTCTATATAGACAGGAACCAATTTTCTGACAATCTATGTAAAACCATGTTGCTTTGATGAACATTTAACTCAAGGAGGTAACAAAATGAAAAAAAGAACCCCATTATTTCTGTTTGGAATCGTTGTTTTTATTTTTTTCTCAGCCCAGGCTTTTGC
>CAZNFB010000055.1:0-12470 GCA_964572105.1 uncultured Desulfobacteraceae bacterium | reverse complement strand
CAGGCGCCTCAACACTTAAAATTGCTAATTTATTTTTGAGCGAATCCTAAATCGTTAAGAAAAAAGATACTAACCAGGAGGTAACAATATGGCAGAAGATCAATTTTCAGAACAGATAATACCCGGTGTGTATGTACGGGTGCGGGCCGAGGGTTTAATTAGCGCCGGCGGCATATCCGCTGGAAATATTGGAATCGTTGGAACTGCAGCCATCGGCATTGGTGAAAGCAGGGTGTTGTCGGATTATGATGCTGCGCGGCAGGTATTTGGGAAATATGACGCTTATACCGCCTCAACACTTAACCTTGTCCGCAGCCTTGAAATTTTGTTTAAAAATGGAGCTCGTACTATTTATGCGTATGGCCTGGCAGCAGGTGCAGATCAGGATGCGTTCAGCACTGCTTTTAATGAAGTTATCAAGGATGATGTGAATATTCTGGTTGTGCCTGAGCTTGCAACCGATGCAGCCAAAGCGGTGCTTGGCAGCCTTGTGGGTACTGTCGAGGCTGAAGGTAAGGATGTCATAGCTGTTATAGGTTCAGATCAGGATAACGCAACCGGTATGACCGATCTCACAGATCAGGTTACCTCGAATAAAAGAATAATTATGACTGCTCCTGGAATTCAGGCTTACGATGCTGCTGCAACTACCGATGTCACCTTAAGCGGGACATATGGCGCCGCCGCTGTGGCTGGTTTGATAAGCAGTTTGGCGGCCCAGTCAAGCCCCACCAATAAAGTTTTATTCGGGGTAACAAAACTTGCGCGCAGATTTTCATATGGTGAAATGAAAATTCTTGTACAGGGTGGTATTCTGGCTCTGGAAGAACGTAAAGGGATTCGGGTGGTAAAAGGTATCACCAGCCAGGCATCAGAAAACGGGCCTTTTAGCCAGATCACAACCCGGAGAATTGTTGATTATGCAAAAGCAGGGATCAGGCAGGTTACCAATCCTTTTATCGGCAGGCTGAATAATCAGCGTGTTCGCAAGGCGATGGAGGGCGCAATCGACGGTTTCCTGACTACCATGCTGCAGGATGAGGCTTTAACCGCTTATGAGTTGGAAGTAACCGCAACCAGGCCGGATGAGATTGCGGGTCGCGCAAATGTTAATGTGGTTCTGCAGCCGACTTTTAGTATTGACTATATTCGTGTAACGCTATTATTACAGTAGGAGATAAAAAATGGCAAATAACAGTGTTTTCACCGGAGCGGATGGCTCTATTACTTTATCGACCCCGGAAGGTTTTGAAGGGGAAAAAGCTCAGGAAGTATTATCCGCAAATGATATGATAGCTGTAGGCCGCGTACAGAACGTTACTGTAAAAGTCACTTCTAATGTTAAGCCTTTTCATGAAATAGGCCAGCGTTATGCTACTGAATTAAGACCTGGAAATATCGAAATTACAGGCACAATCGGACGGGCTCTGATTAACGGGGCCATGCTTAGTCTTCTTCTTGGTGAAGCTGCTGGCGGCCGACCTGCAGCCAGCTGGGCACAACCGGCCTTTAATATTACCTTAATGGTTGAAAATGCGGCCGTACCCGAAGTTCGGAATACCATTACCTTGCACGGCGTGAAAATTGATTCCTGGTCATATAATATGCCTGAAGATGATTTTTTAATGGAATCAGTTGGTTTTCAAGCTCTATATATGACCTCAGCGGATGAATCCTGATGCTGAACGCCACTGATTTACTGGCCGGAAGTCACCTTGTATTTAAAATCAAAATACCTGATGAAATTCTAAAACCTTTAACCGAGGCTGGTTTGGACGAAAATTCTGAACAGGCGCAAACGGTTCGCTTAAAGCCGTTGACTGTTAAAGATTTACAGCGTATTGCCCGGGCTGCCAAAGAGAGTGATGACCTCCTGGCGGTATTTATGGTGCAAAAGTCGCTGGTGGAACCTGAAATGACAATCCAGCAGGTTTTATCCATGCATGTGGGATTAATGCAGTATCTTTTGCAAAAAGTAAATCAGATCAGCGGTATTGAAACCACCACGGATCAGATTTCCTTATCCCTGGAAGCGCCTTTAAGCAAAGCGGCCTTTATTCTGGCCAGGGAATTTGGGTGGACTCCTCAGGAAATCAACGAGTTGACTTTTGGCCAAATATTGTTGCACCTGGAAATGCTCCAGGAGAAAACTGCTTCCTGATCTTAAACTCTATACTAAAAAAGAATAAAAAATGGCAGAATTATCAGAAACAGTTCAATCCGTAAAACAGGCAACCAGGAAGCTGACTGGTCAGAATCGGTTTATCTGTTTGAATCAGTCTTTAAAAAGCTGGTGTGCAATAATAACGGAGACAAGGCTTCCTTTTTTCGATTTTTCTCCCTTTGATTCCCTGCCGGAGTTTGAGACCCAAAAAACATCAGGTTCAAGAAGCATAAAAGGGAAAAGGAATGGAAAAAAAATAAATTTAAACCAATCCTCTCAGGGGTATAAAAAAGAAGAATTAACCCGTAGCGAACATAATGATTTCCGGGTAAACTTTTTAGATACCCGAAAAATATCAACCTCGCCCCTGAAAATTAATCAGCAAAAGCATTATGCAGGATCAAATAGCAACCTTGAAGAGACTGCTTTTTCCCGTCAATTAACCAGCTTCACAGCTAAGATTAAGGCGGGCATTGCAAAGATTCAGACCCAGGGTTTACAACAGGCCGTATCGAACGCACAGATTAAAAATATGATTAATGAATTCAGTGTTCGGGAAACCTGTGGGCAAATTCTTGACAGCAGCAATATTATAAACAGCGCCTTAAAGTATAATAAAGCTGAAGATGGTAAAAACAAGGATAATAAAGTTGCAGTGACTCTGCCACGGAAAATTCAGGCCCCGGGCTCAAAAAAATATTATGATGCCCGCAAGCTTAAAACAAAAAAAGATATATTTGATAACAGCCATCAGGATGTTCCTGAAGCTCTCAGCCCGCAATTTGAGACGATTGCGCATAAGACTCTTGAATATGAAAATTTTGACCCATTAAAAACAAATATATCTATGGGGACGGATTTTAAAAAACCAAATCTAACATCAAGTCTGCCATCAGGTTTACCATTGAATCAGTCCCTGGAAAGAATGGATTATTTAACAAATAATATACTTGATTATTATAAAAAAGCTGAACAAAATAATAGCTGCGCAGAACAAAAAGAATTTTCAAAATATAGCGCAGGTAATCTGTCAAGGAATAAGTTTGCCGAAAAACCGGAAGATTATCCTGAAAAAATAAAAGAGGATTTCAGGTTAACAAATAATAGAAGCTCAATAATTCAAAAACAGGATAATTCCGACAGGCACGAAAATAAATATAATCCTCCAGCAGACCAGGAAACAGCCGCATCGCTTGTGAACCGGGCATTAATCAAGCAGGCCAAACGGCATGGAGTTGATTTGTCATGATAGTAAAACCCGTGATTGGAGATTGGGAAATACCGAATATTTCATCAATCAAAATAATTGAACAACGCTGCTTCGCAGAATTACCCATTCCCGGCCGCACAGGGAGCCTGTTTCAGGATTTGAATACAAAACCCGCGGATATTTTAATCACCGGCAGCCTGTACGGAGACGAAGCCAGAAATGGTTTTATAGAAGATATCCGGGAGAAATTTAATAATGGTGAACCAGTTACATTTGTAGCTGATATTGTAACGGCAACCAGGATTCAATATGTAATTATCAGCCGGATCTATTTTGAAGAAAATGCGCAATATCCTGACCAGACCGACTATCGCATTATCATCAAAGAGAGTCCCCCGCCTCCGCCGGAAAGTGATCCGCTGGGCGATATAGATGCGGGTCTCCTTGATGGAGCAGATGGTTTTCTTGATTCAGTAACCGGCGCACTTGATGCAATTGATGATCTTGGGAGTATCCCTGAACTTTCAGACCCGACCCCGCCCCTGCAGGATGCCTTGACTGGTATCAGTTCAACCGTAGCAGGTCTGCGGGATGCTGCTTCAGCCTTAAACAATCTGTTTGGTGAAGGTGATTAAAAGATGCCCAATCTTTTTACCCAATTAAATACTTCTCTGGAAGGAAATGATTTTACACAAAAATTAACCGGTCAGATCGGTAATTTGACCAGTTTGATAGAGCTGGTGACAGGACTGGTCAATGATCCGCCTGACAGCCTGGGTGATCTGGTTCAGGTGCTGGATGAAATAGAACTGCCGGATCTGGGAGCTGATACCGGCTTTGTATCTGTGTTCAACAGTATCGGAGATCTGCTGCCGGACGACCTTTCCCAGGTTACCGGAGGCCTGTATTCCGGCTTAAATGAGTTGGGCGCCTCCATCAGCACTGATATTGCCGGAGAACTCTCTGCTGTGATCCAGGCAGCCAGGGCAACCTATGATCTGATTCAACTGGACTGGACTTGTAAAAACGGCTCAACTTCTGCAAACGGTTCATCTGGACCGGATTCAGGCTCAGACCCGGATAACAATTCCGATACAGAGGAAGAAGAACAATCAGCAACAGAATCATTGAACGCTTCCATGGATCAGCTTGATTCCATGCTGAATCTGCTCCCTGACCCGGTGAATATTAAATCAATCCTCCCCCTGATTATAGACTCCATAAACAGGATCAGCCGCATGATTCCTTTGCCGATAGTGATTCCTGGTTTTAATGATATTCTTGAATCGCTGGATATAATAGTTTCATGGGACAGAATGGAAAATGCTGATTTTGCCGCATTTATCAGTGATACTTTTTCTGAAACCGCCGACCTGATCAAAGATTCGCTCCGTGCCGGGATAGACAGCCTTAAAACCGGATTTACCGACCAGATCCACGGCCCTGCCGGGGTTGCTGTTTTAGAACCTGTTGCTGAGAATCTTGAAAGCGGAATTGATGCCTTGATTTTGGTTGTCGAGTCCGGTGATCCAACAGGTTCCGGTAACCTGGTTGCCAACCTGAATTCTTTTCTGGATCAATATGATGCAATCAAGAATAGTCTGCCAGCTGATTTTTTTGATAATGCCCTCGTTTTAAACCAATCAATAAAGTCCCTTGTTGATGATCTTCAAGATCAGATCGAATCAGTCATTATAGCTGTAAGTCCCGGCCGGGTACTGGAAGATCTTGATCCCTTGCTTGCCAGGCTGGAATTTCAGCCCGGTTCTGCGGAAATTGAAAAACTTGAAGAATTACTCGATACCATTTTGGGGTGGATTCAGGAATTAGTCAACAAGGTAGATCTTGCCACCATCCAGGAACCCCTGGAAACAGCAGTCAATACCGCTGAATCAGCCCTGGGTGAGATTGATGACTTAATGGCAGGTGTAGCCTTAAATCTCCAGGAACTTTTCGGGCAGCTGGAATCTTTAATTGATCAGGTCGATCCCCAGGACATGATTGTACAGACTACAGAAGCAATCAATACTTTTGGCGGGGAAATATCCGGGCATATGGAATCTCTTTTAGCACCGATTAATGCCGCGGTCAGCGCTCTTGTTTCAAACGTCGCTTTTGCTGTAGATCAGTTTGACCCTGAAGATGTGGTAAATGCTTTGAAAAGTATTTTCACGAGCATTCAATCATTATTAGATCCCTCGCTTCAGCAGGTCAATGAAGTCAAGCAGGCAATCGAATCAGCATCAGATGCTCTGAATAATTTATCCTTTGCCCCACTGGCAGACCAGGTTATTGAATCCATTGACGATGTGACCGAATCCCTTGACAAAATAGATGAAGCAACCTTAAATACCATGCTTGAAATGGCCCTTGACGCAGCTGTCGCCATTTTACCTGACGACCTGAAACCCCTGGTGCAGCCATTAATTACAGGTATGGATGAAGTGATCGAAGGCGAAAATGGGCCGGTAGCTATTATTAACTCTGTTAAAGATAAACCGGCCGAACTTTTAGATAAAATTAAAGAATATGATCCTGCAGTACTGATTCAGGACGCCTTGACTGATAATTATACCGCTCTATTAACGCAGATGAAGGGGTTTTCGCCCGGTAATCTGATCATAAAACCTGTGGAACAGGTTCTGGATACTTTAAAACAACGCCTGACCAATGAAATACAACCTTCCAAACTCCTCAAACCTCTGGAACAGGTATTTGATCAGATCAAGGAATCCTTTTCCGCCCTGGAACCGGCTGAACTGATTGAACCTTTGAACCAGGCAGTTACAAATGCCATTAATACAGTGATTGATCTGCTCCCGCTGGACGAAATCGATGCAGCCATGGAGCAGGTCGATAAGGTGGTTAAAAAAATTGAAGAATTTGTCGGATCAGGAGATAAAATCAAATCGGTTTTTCAAAAAATCCGCGATATTTTAAACAATTTAACCGACGCTGACCAGCAGATTGATAACTGGATCGATGGAATTCTGAACAAGCTGGACCTTTCCGGCGTCCAAAGTACAGTTAATGCCGCTCTGTCCGAACTTTCCGATGCGGTTTCTGCTGTCAAAGCAGATGATTTGAAGAATTATATTAATCAGAAGTTTGATGAAATTTTGGATAGTTTTGATACGCTAAACCCTGATATCTTTTTAACGGATATTGTCCAAAAATACAGGCGACTTAAAGCAGGAGTTAATGCTCTGCCGGATTCTTCCGAAAAAACAGTCATAACAGATCTGCTGGCCCGGATGAACCCGATGCAGGAAGGTTTCCTCGGCCCCTTTCAGGTTTATGCCGGTATTAAAGAAAATCTTACAACAGTTAAGCAGGGGCTGGAGGGAGCATTTGAAACCTGGGATACGCAATATCATCATCCTGAATCAATTTTTTCGAACCTGGGTTATGACAGTCTGAATACAGATCAGCTCAAGGATATGATCAGGGAAACCATGGAGCCGGTTTTCAAGAAACCCTTAAAGGCCTTGTTTTCATGGGTTCAGCCTGTTTCTGATGTGATTATTGCTTTTTTAGGAAAAATCGAACCTGTTATTGATTCCCTGCAGGATAAAATTGAGGTTCTTCTTTCAGGACCCGAAGCTTTGGCCCGGATTAACGATGCTATTCAAAGCCTTGCAGACCGGCTGAAAAATCTTGATTTCGGATTTATTACAGCAAATGTGGAATCAATATTTAATGAAATAGAAACAAAAATAGAGGGTCTCAATCCGGCGGTTATCGGGTCCGCCCTGGACCAGGCTTTTGCAGATTTTCTGGAAACAATTGATGCTGGTTTGTTGATTTCACAATCCGATCTTGATCAACTGGATAGTGAATTTGAAGACGTTATTACAAAGCTGGAAGCCCTTAATCCTGACACACTGGTTGTTCAGCCGCTTTCGGAGATTTACAACAATAATATTCTGCCCCTGATTAATGCTTTTGATATCAGTAAAGTTATCGACGCCATTGTAAGCCGATTGATGGAACTGAATGATGAACTGGAAACTGAACTGAGCCGGGTCAATCAGGAATATATGGAAATGCTGGCAGCCGTGCCGTAATTTTTTCAACTTGTGCGGTTAGCCATTAGCAGTTAGCCGTTAGCTAAAAGTTAGCCGCACAGCTCGAATTTTTTAAGGACAGTTTTTATGTCACTGGGATCAATACTGCTTAACTCAAAAAAGATTAAAAGAGCCAAAACTGCGGATAAGTACAGCAGCCTTGTTCAGGATCTGCTTGACCTTGTTGCCCGGATTGCTGTTGATCAAACCAGGAAAGGCGATATCCCAAAAATCCTGGAACAGGCCGTGCTGGCAATGGGAGAACGGATTGTTACTCAAATTCAGCCGAATTTTGCAAGCGCCAGGACCAGCGCTCTGGAGCTGATTGAGCCTCTGGTAAATGAATTTACCACCATGGGACAGGGTTTGGCGGAGATTGAGGATTTTGGCGATTTCAGCCTTTTTTTTCTCGACCTGTTAACCGGACTGGCTGATTTTGCCGAAGACCTGTCCGTGGAACAGATCCGGGAACCAGTGGCCCGGGCCCTTGATATAATTCGGAATGATCTGGGTATCACAAACGATTTTATAGAAAATCTGATCTGGGAATTTGTGGATGAAGTCATCAACCGTTTAAAACAGATGCCTGCTGATATTGCTCCGGCTTCAAAAAATAATCGGCAGAAGATGATCTCGGTACTGCGCAGAATAAAAAAACAGCTCCACGGAATCTTTACTTTTCCTGATATAAGCGCAGATACTATTTCCACGGAAATCATTAAATGGATGCGGGGAAAAGGTGTTGACAAGGTCACTCAAAAAGCAGCCTGTATTGGAGACAACCTTAATCAAGCGGTTGATGCTGGCAAAAAACTGGCCGGCCTGATTCCGGGAATGGAATTACCGGATGTTTTCGGGCCTTCCACCCTGGGTGCTGCTGAGGCTGTAACCGACAACAGCTCTTATTGCTGGTATGCCAGTTGGGTTATGGGCAGCAGGTACCGCAGCCGCGGCTGGTATTTTTTCCCCTTTTGGCCGGCTGATGATATCTGGATTAATGAGACCGGCAATAAGGCGATCAGGAAGAATTTTTGTAGAAAAGATGTGGAAATACCTTTAACTGTTCCTGAAAACGGGAACTGGAAAAATATTCCCCATTTTGACAAAGACGAATCCGGTTCCGGAGGTCAACCTTATTTTAGCTTTGATGAGGTTTCCAGAGACGGGATGGAAAATACAGCCCTCTATACTGCGGTGGCGGCTGATTTCGGAGAGGTTCTCTTTCATCTGCTCTCCATTGAAAAAGGAGATTTTCTATCCAATATATTAAATGTGCTGCCGGCCGGTGCCAAAGGCATCCATAAAACAGTAACAAAAAAACCCAAATACCACTGGGCCGCAGACTGGTTTGCCGGCCGGGGCATGGCTTCTGCCCTGGGCGCCCTGCAGGGGCAGCATACAGAAACCGCAGCCTGGCCGGGTATTGTTTATTATGTTACCAAAGCGATTTCCCAGTATGGAGAAGCTCTTGTTTATACGGGATTGATGTCAGGCGCCAGAAATGCGATTTTATCCTTATTAACATTATTGAACTATAAAGATTCCGGCAACAAACCTGATAATCGCCTGGTGGTGGACGGGCTGGCGGATATTGTCATAAGCTTGATATCCAAATACGGCCATATGGCGGTTATTCCCGGGGATATGTATGGCCATCCTTTTATGGGCTCAGGAGAACGGATTGCCAAAATATGGCTTGTCTGGGGACTGCTCACCGGTATGGGGTTTGGAATCCTGGGCGCTGCTGCAGGCGTCATTTTTGCTGAACTTTGGTCACAGGAAGAAGAATGGTCGGTGCTGGGCTGGAAAATTTTGCAGGCCATGGAAACATCCTTTGTGATGTTCTGGCCCAGCTATTTTATGGCCTGGGAAGGGAAGACCAACGATGGCAAATTGAACCCGGTAGGAGCTGATTTTGACGGGTATCCTGATCATGAAAGTTCACCATATAAACTGCCATGGGAAGACGGCAAATCTATTTACTGCCCCCAGGGCAACCAGGGCTTTATCACCCATAATGCTCAAAGTGGCAGCTGCCAGTTATATGCCTATGATTTTGCAATGGATCAGGGTACGGAAATACTGGCCTCCAGAGACGGAGTAGTAGATGCCTATTATGATGATACGGATGATGATGATCATGATGATTCCTGGAATTATATCAGGATCAGACATACCACCCAGGATACTGCCCACGACAAGGATGCCGGAGGAACAGTGGTAACCACCTATGCCGAATACGGACATGGCCGCAAAGATTCTGTTGAAGCAGCCTTTGCGTCCCGGGGCATTACTTCGGCAAATATTGTCGGTTCTCCTGTAACTCAGGGGCAGGTGATCATGCAGGCGGGCAATACGGGCAACAGTGCTTATAATCACCTGCATATGCATGTGCGCCCCCAATTATCAGGAAGCGTAAATACTAATTATACCATTCCCTTTGTGTTCAGGGATGCAAAACAAAGGGATTTTTGGGAATTATTATCCCAGGACGGAAGGCCGAAAACATTTAACTATTATGTTTCGGAAAACACAAAGGTTACGTAAGCATTTAATATGTTAGGACTTAACAACAGCGATCAGACCGGCGGGGTAAAAAAACCGATTTTTGAAATTGATTTCGGTTCTGATTCTACTGACAAATGGGAATCATCCCTGGTGTCGCTGACCGTGGAAAGCGGCCTGGCACCCTTTGCCGATGTTGCTGAAATTATTGTTGCCAATAATGCCGCCGCTCCCGGTATTGCTGTGGGTGATACCGGCAGTATCAGCCTTGGGTATAATGATTCTACGGAGAGAGTCTTTACAGGCCGGATCAATTCCATTGAGCATAATATTCACGGTTTTACAAAATTTTCAGCTATAAATGGGGGGGCCTTACTCTCCGCCTTGCGCGTTAATCAAAGTTATGAAAAACAGAATGCCGGAGAAATTGTGTCGGATCTGGCCGGTAATGGTGAAGTGGAGACAGATAGAATCGAAGATGGAATTGAATATCCGTTTTTTGTAATTGATGACGGTAAAAATGTTTATCAGCATATTTATCACCTTGCCGGGAATAGTAATTATATCTGTTTTATAAATCACGAAGGAGCCTTGAACTTTATTTCCTATAGCGGAGGGAGCCCTTCTGCCGACTTTACTTATGGAGTTAATCTGATCAGTCTAAAAATTACGGATCAAAAGCCTTTTTTCGAATCGGTTGCAATCGTAGGGGAGGGCGCAGCCTCAAGCCAGGGAGAAGAAGCCTGGTGCTGGCTTGTAAAAAATCCATCTTCCGTTACCCAGGGTGATCCAGACGATGCCGCACGCCTGATTTCGGCCCATTCTCTCAGGAGCAAAGATGCGGTTATGCTTGCTTCTGATGGCGTTACCCGCGCTAACACAGTATGGCAAATCAAAGGAAGCCTGCTGGCAGCCGGAGAGCCTCTTGCACTGGTGGGGAATTCGATTCAAATCAATGCTGCGCCGGATGATTTCTTGAATGGAGAATGTATGGTTCGATATTTAAAACATACTTTTAACAAACAGAGCGGATTTATAACCAGCCTGGAATTTTTTAAAACCGGATAGGAAATGTGGGAAAAAAGTGACACACACTCTATACGAAACCATCCAGAAAATAGTGCAGGATGAACTAAAACGGATCAAGACGGCTCAACTGGCAATTGTGGAGGAGCAGCATCCCCATGCCGATGAATCTGACTCTGATAATTACGCCTGTACCATTGCGCTGCGCGATTCCGGGATTGTGTTGAAAAATGTTCCGGTTGCAACATCAAAAATCGGAACCGCCAATATTCCGAGTGTGGGGGATATGGTCATGGTCCAGTTTATTGGAGGGGATATTAATGCCCCGGTAATTACCGGCTGCCTTTATAATGATGAAACCAGACCACCACTAAATGATGATTCACAGATAATTATGCATCATCCCCAGGGAGCGGAAGATAGTGATGCCACCCGGATAGAAATTTTAAGCGGCCCGGAAAAAAAAATGATCATCAAGCTTGGTGATGCCCTGGAGTTTAACCTGGCCGATGATGATCCTGTGGTGGAGATTAAAGTCGACGGAGGCAAAGGGAAGCTTACTATTGCGCGCGACGGAGCAATCTTGGTGCAGAGTGACGGCAAGATCGAAATCAAAGGCAATGAGATTAATATCGAAGCCCAGGCAGGACTTAAACTAAAAGGCAAAACAATTGACTTAAATTAGTTTTTGCTTATCCTTGCCCAGTTCCTTAGTCTGGTCGTCGGGGCACGGCACGTCTGACCAATTTATTTTAAAAAAGGGAGGCGCGTATGTCGAACATTGAGAAAGCAATTTTGGGGGCTCTGGGAGGATTTTCTGCAGTACTGGTTAAATTTCTCGGCCAAGACTACGCGAACATAGTCGCTCACGCATCGAACCTAACAGCCGACCAGTTGCTGGCATACACAATAGGCTATGGACTTCTTACCCCAATACTAATGTTTTTGGGCGCCTTTATCGCCTGGATCTCAGAGGAGCAAAAGCGTATCAAGATAGTTGCGCTGGCGGTTGCAGCCCCCGCGATTATTACTACCTGGTCTGGAGGCCAAAAAGTCGAATCAGCCTTTGCCTTCAATAGCCTTCTTGACACCCACAGTGCTTACGCGCAGCCGCTTAATCCTGCCAAGAAGGGTATGAAAGTCCAAAATCCTGACACAATTACGAAAAATAGCACTTGGCAACGAGTCCAGGACGGTATCGGCGTTTTTTTTGGATATGGCAAGCAACCTCTAAAGTATTGGGTCATAGTCGGCTCCTATAAAGACAAGGAGGCTGCCCAGCAGTTTGCCGAAACAATAAATGCCGAGGACAGTACGTTGAATGCCTGGATTGGGCTAAAAACTCCCGGGAATGATTATTACCCCGTTATTGTTGGCGACTACAGTTTTTTGAGTGAAGCCAAGGAGCTTAAACAAAAAGCCCTGGCCACCAGGTCCATCAAGGAAGCATATTTCTCCACAGGGGTGCGGCGCTGAAACATAGCCTCTCGGTCAACCG
>CAZNFB010000054.1:11446-12637 GCA_964572105.1 uncultured Desulfobacteraceae bacterium | reverse complement strand
AGCATTTAGAGAAAAAAGAAAACCAACTTTTAAAAGAATGTAATCAACACTATTAATGTCTTCGGCATCATGGGGCCAACCCTGATTTTAGAAGTACTTGGGCTGTTAAAATATTTAAATATATGCTATATACCTCAAGTTTGGGTGCGCTATCGGTCGCCGGAGCATTATAATAGTAAGCCTTTTTTCCTCTGGCCTTCCCAAAATATTTATATTAAGAGTTTTATATACCCTTGCTTCATTTATGTGTAAGGAGCAATAATTTCGGAAACAGAAAGGAGTATAAATGAGAGTGATGATGAAAACTTTGATTGTCTTTTTTATTGTTTTTGCAGTGACCACAGGTCTATATGGAGAGGAAAAAAATAGATGGAATGATCAGGCAGAACTTTCCTACGTTGACACGGGGGGAAACACCGAAGTGAAAGCCTTCTCGGCCAAAAATTTTCTGAAATATAAATTCACTGATAAACTCGAGGGCGTCTGGAAAGCCAAGGCTATTTACGGAGAGAGTGACGGAGAGAGGGAAGCAGAAAAATATTCCTCTGAACTTCGCCTCAACTACCTTTTCACTAAAAGGTTTTACGCTGCTCTCATAACAGGATGGCGTAAGGATAACTTTGCGGGCATCGACTCAGAGTATACAATTGGCCCTGCTACGGGCTACAAATTTCTCGTCGGGCCCAAACATTTTCTGTTGAGTGAGGCAGGTGTCAACTATGTTAACCAGGAATACACGAACGGTGATGAGGACGAGCACTTAGGGGGGCGTGCATTTGCCAAGTATGAATATGCTTTCACCAAGAAGAACAGATTTTCCCAGTCTGTGGAGTATCTCCATGATTTTGAAGATAACAGCGACTATGATGTGAATTCTGAAACCGCCATTATATCTGCCTTGAATGACTCTCTATCTTTAAAAGCCTCTTATCTGGTAGAATACAGGCATAAACCTGTTCCTTCAACCCTGGACGATACTGACACCACCCTGACAGTTGCACTCGTTATTAATTTCTGAAAACTATAGCCTGTTTTATATGACTTGGTACTAATTCTAAAATTTAATTTCTATTATTTTAACATGTTAACCAAGAAATTTGTAATAAAATCATATGAAATGCACTATATTTAAATAAAAGTCTATACCTCCCTCTCACGCCTTTTCGAAACTAATCTTCATTATTCTCGGCG
>CAZNFB010000054.1:0-11346 GCA_964572105.1 uncultured Desulfobacteraceae bacterium | reverse complement strand
TTCACAGAGTGAATTTATTTATATGAAAGTCCATATAATAAAGTTTGAATCAACGGATATAAATGGATGACCAAGCGTTATCAAAATCCGGGCTTGTTAAATCATTTTGACAATTGTTCTAACATTTTGTATTTAAAAGAATATCTTATAGGGTGTTAATTTCAAAAAAATATATGAACGGCATTGGATCAGGCATGGAAATATATAAAAAATTTAAAGAAGAGCTCCTTAAAATCAACAACGATATATTATCATTATTTTCAAAAGTCAAAATACTCAAAGAACAGGATGCTGGCACCTTTTCAGGGTGGGAGACGACATGTGCCAAAATTAATAAGCAGATGTCTGATGACCTGATCCGCGTGGCAGTAGTCGGTTCCATAAAATCGGGTAAAAGCACATTCGTAAATTCGATATTTAAAGGTGATTTTTTAAAAAGAGGCGCAGGTATTGTTACTTCTTTTGTAACAAAAATTCGTGCAGGGGATATGTTAAAAGCGGAACTGACCTTTAAATCATATGGGGAAATAAACTCAGAGATAAGACAGGCCTTAATCATGTTTCCCCACTTAAATCTGCAAGCCAAAGTTGAAAGTTTTGACATAAGAAACAGGCATGACAGGGCGGAACTTGAGTCGGCATTAAATGATCTGGATGCAGATATGATTTTTACAGACGGTATCCGGAATATCCATTCTATTCTTTTATCATCATACCTTAAAGGTTATGACAGGGTTAAAGATATAATCTCTGACGATATTGCCACAGCCTGTTATGATGAAAATTTTTTCCCGGAACATAAACTTTTTGTAAGTGATGATACTTTATCAGTTTATTTAAAAGATATCCAGCTGGAAATAAACTCCAGTATATTCGATAAAAATATTGAAATAGCAGACTGCCAGGGGAGCGATTCACCCAATCCACTTCATCTTGCCATGATTCAGGATTACCTTCTTGTGACCCATTTTATTATTTATGTTATCAGCAGCCGTACAGGGGTAAGACAGGCCGACATAAAATTCCTGTCGATGATAAAGAAGATGGGGATTATGGAAAACATCATTTTTGTGGTGAACTGCGATTTTAATGAGCATGAATCAATGGATGATCTTAATCCTCTGATAAGTTCTGTAAAACAAGAGCTCTCTTTATTAAAAACAGAGCCTGAAGTTTATTCTTTTTCAGCACTTTTCAATCTATTTAAAAGTTCTTCTTCCGGGGATGAAAATGGGAGTAGCTTAAATAAAAAAGATCAGATAAAATTTTCTCAATGGAAGAATGAAACAGAACTTTGTAATTTTTCAGAGCAGGAGACTGATGCTTTTAGACTGTCTTTCAACAACAAAATATCAAAGGGCCGTTACCGTCTCCTTTTAAAAAATCACCTTGAACGAATCAATATTATGTCATCCGGTATTGCTAACTGGATCGCTGTAAATAATGAGATACTCAATAAGGACGTCCATGGTGCCAGAAAAATTATTAAAAAAATAGTTCGCCACCAGGAAAGAATGAACAAAATCATGGATATGATCAAAAATACCCTTGATGGTGCGGTTCAAAAAATGAAGCAGGAGCAAAAAAAGGAGATCGATAAATTTTTTGCTTCCCAATACGGTGAAGCCCCAGGAAGTGTGGTTGAATTTATCAGAGAGTATAATACCTCTTATGGTAATTACGAAGATAGTTTTCGATCATCCGGTTTTTCCAGTACAATATATCTTGTGTTCCAGGAATTCAAGCAGCGGCTCGACACTTTTATTGCTGAAAAAATTAATCCTGAAGTAATTATGCTCATAAAAAATCGGGAAGAGAGTATTAAAAAAAAATTTAACTCCATAGCAGAGCCTTTTGATGATATGGTGCAAGGTGCCCTTGAAGAGTATAATGCTGTCATAGCCGCCTCAGGAATAACCGGGGCTCTGGAAATTGAGCAGAGCTATGATTTCTTTGATATCGATTTTATAAAAAGAATAACAGGCCTGGCTATCCCCTCTGTGGCCGCCTCCATTAATTACTCTACTAAAATCAAGACGGAAGCGGCAATCAGATTTGGATTTTATACTGTTGTCAGATTTATTAAACAAATATTTAAAAGACCCCTTGAAAATGAAAAAGAAGAAGAGATTTTCGCTTTAAAAGATTCTTTAACACGTATAAAACGTGAAACTGAAAGAGCTATTTTTTTTCATTTTAAAAATTACCGGGAAAATTTAAAATTTCAATATCTTTTTAAATTGATAGATGCTGTTTCAAACTCGCTTTACGAGGATCTTCAAAATCGTTTTTCCCATAATTCAGCAAGTTTTTCAACCATGGCCAAGCTCATTGAAACAAAACAGATTGATAAAAAACAGGCATCTGAAGCTTTAAAGAATATGGAGGAAGTCTATTCCGGAATCAGTAAAAGGATAGATGTTATTAAGGAAGAAATGAAAAAAATTGAATTGGCTGAATAAAAATCTATGGCTCTTGGATTTGCAATCAGTGATTTCGTATAAGGAGAAAGTAAAATGGGACTAGTAAAAACCAGAAATATTGCCATAGCTAATGAAAAAGGAGGTGTCGGCAAATCAACCACTGTTATAAATCTTGGAGCAGCGCTCTCTCGCCGGGAAAAATCGGTTCTGATTGTTGATACAGATCCCCAGGCTAACGCTACAAAAGGGCTTGGCGTAGATGTGGAAGATGGCATGATCACTGTATGTGATATTATTAATGATCCTGAATCTAATTCAGGGCATGATGCAATTGTTCAAACAGCATGGAAGGGGCTCGATCTTATACCTTCCCATGTTGACCTGGCCGGAATCGAGATTGAGCTTGTAGAGGAAGAAGGCCGGGAAAATAAATTAAAAGAAGGGCTGGAAGATATAGTCGGAAAATACGATTTTATATTGATAGATACACCTCCAAGCCTTTCATTGCTCACAGTAAATGTTTTTACTTTTGCAAAGGAAGTTTTGGTTCCCTGTCAGACCCATCCTTATGCTTATGAGGCCCTTGCTGAACTTTTTGATACTATTGATGCGGTTAATGAAGAGATCAATCCGGATCTTAATGTTACAGGAATTATACCTACTTTTTTTGACAAACGAACAAAGATTAGTAACAAGATTTTAAGCGCCCTTAAAACAGATGAAAGGTATAAAAAACTGATTTTTAATACGGCAATCAGGGTGAACACAACCATTGCAGAAAGCACAGGTGTTGGAAAGCCGGTGGTTTTTTACAAAAAAAGCAGCTATGGGGCATGTGATTATATAGATCTTGCTGATGAATTGTTAAATCGAAAATAATGGCTTTGGTTTTATCCCGAAACCGCCTAAATTAAAACCAACACTAAAAGAACAGCAGCCTGAACGGTCAAAAGGCTCAGGAGAATAGAATATGATAGCTGAAATCTTAGCAACTGGAGACGAAATTCGTTCAGGAGCCCTTGTTGACAGCAACTCTGCTTATATTTCTCAAAGGATTGAGGAGGTAGGAGTAGAAGTATCAAGGCATATCAGCGTTGGGGATGATTTAGATGTTCTTGCTTCAACTTTTAAAGAAATAAGTAATCGTGCCCAGATTGCTGTTGTCACAGGCGGGCTCGGACCCACTTCGGATGACCTTTCCGCCCAGGCAGCAGCAATTGCAATGGGTGTTGAACTTGCTCTTGATGAAGAAGCCTTAAAGTCGATGGAAGTTTTTTTTATAAAACGGAATATCCCCATGGGCGTTTCAAACAAAAAGCAGGCATACCTGCCTGTTGGAAGCCGGATTATACACAATCCAGTTGGAACGGCACCGGGGTTTTATGTAAAAATAAATAGGTGTTTATTCTTTTTTTTGCCCGGTGTCCCCTTTGAAATGAAAACCATGTTAAAAAATACCGTTCTCCTCAAAATTAATGAAATCCTTGGAGATAACAGGCAAATCTGTATTGTTAAAACAATTTCAACCTTTGGGATAACCGAGTCTGCTGCAGGTGAAAGGCTTTCAGAATTAACAGACCTGTTTCCTGATATTAAACTGGGCTTTCGCTCCAAATTTCCTGTAATACAGATAAAACTCTATGTGTATGGTAAGGATCAAGAAAAATTAAATCTGCGAATTAAGGACGTTGAAGCTTATGTCCTTGAGAAATTTGGTAAAAAAGTTTTTTCAGTGAATGATACTTCCATGGAAGCGGTTGTGGGGGAACTTCTTCGCAGTAAGGGCTTGACCCTGGCTATTGCGGAAAGCTGCACAGGGGGCCTTATCTCCCATTTGATTACAAATCAGTCTGGAAGTTCAGATTATTTTTTATTTTCGGGGGTTACATATTCAAATAAAAGCAAAATTAATCTGCTGGGTGTATCTGAAAAAACTTTAGAAAAATATGGTGCAGTGCATGAAGAGACTGCAAAGGAGATGGCCCAAGGTGCAAAACGAATTGCAGGGGCAACCCATGGAATTGCAACAACCGGCATAGCAGGGCCGGGCGGCGGAACCGGGGATAAGCCTGTGGGCACCATATGTATAGGTATGGCAACACCAGATGGGGTAAAGGGATACACGTATAAATTCCCCTTTCCTAAAAGATCGATGAATAAAATGATTTTTGCCATGAAAGCCATTGATCTTTTGAGGCTGGAACTGCAAAATTAAATAAAATACCTCCACTATGTTGCCGCGGTAAAATTTCCAATCTCTGAGTTCGACGAAAATTTATAAAATCTATTTAAAAAATAAAAAATGATAACAAAAAATAATGCTTCACGTATATTAAAAAAACGGACTAAAAAAGAACCCAAAGGGTTTCTTTCAATAATTTTCAGGTGGTCTATTATATTATCTTTTATTTTTTTAATATCTGCCGGTTTGGTCTGTTTCGGCATTTATATTTATATAATTGAAGGACTTCCGAAAATATCAGGGCTTGCAGATTATAATCCCCCTATAATAACCACAGTATATTCGGACGATAACAGAAAAATAGCTGAATTTTATAATGAAAGAAGGGTTTTATATGAACTTTCAGATATTCCCAAAATGTTGCAGGATGCATTTATTGCTGCAGAAGATGCAAGGTTTTATCAACACAAGGGGATTGATTTTGTAAGTATTATGCGGGCCTTTATAAAAAATCTTAAAGCAGGAGCCATTGTCCAGGGCGGAAGTACAATTACACAGCAGGTTACAAAGTCATTTTTTTTAACTCCTGAAAGAAGTTATGCCCGAAAGATTAAAGAAGCTATCCTGTCATATAATATCAGTAAAAAATTTACCAAAAAAGAGATTCTTTATCTATATTTAAATCAGATTTATCTTGGACATGGTGCCTATGGGGTTCAGGCTGCATCTGAAAATTATTTTGGAAAATCTGTTAATGAATTAAATCTGGCCGAAGCGGCCATGCTTGCAGGGCTTCCCCAGGCTCCCAGCAGATATTCTCCTTTCAGGTTTCCTGAAAAAGCAAAACAAAGACAGATATATGTTTTAAATAGAATGCTGACAGAGGGTTATATAACGAATATACAGGCCTCGGAAGCGATTAATAAAATCCTTGATGTAAAAAAAAGGCGTAACTGGTATATTGAAGAGGTTCCTTATTATACTGAATATGTAAGACAATATATAGAAAAAAAATATGGTAAAAATGCTTTATATGAAGATGGATATAAAATTTATACAGCTGTTAATATAGAAATGCAAAAAGCAGCCCGGGCAGAAGTTAAAAAGGGTTTAAAGTTCATTGATAAGCGTCAGGGATACAGGGGGCCGCTGAAACATCTTGAAAATGAAGAAGTTGAAACCTATTCAAAAAAAATTACAAAAAAACTCCAGGGGACCCCCCCTGCACCAGGAAGTATACTTACAGGTGTTGTTATAAGAATTAACAATACAGATAATTATGCTACAATCCGTATTGGAAATGTTTTAGGTGTACTAAAAATAGAAAATATGAAGTGGGCAAGAACTCCTGATCCTGATATCCCTTATTACAGGGCAAAAGTAGATCATCCAGGAGAGGTTTTAAAAATTGGGGATGTAATATATGTGAAGATAAACAAATATGACGAAAATATGACAATGCTGGATCTGTCACTGGAACAGACCCCTGATGTACAATCTGCTTTACTCTGCATGGAAGCCGGCACTTCCCATGTAAAGGTTATGATTGGGGGCCGTGATTTTAAAAACAGCCAGTTTAACAGGGCGGTTCAGTCGAAACGTCAGCCTGGGTCTGCTTTTAAACCTGTAATATATGCCGCAGCCATTGATAAAGGCTATACACCGGCAACAGTACTCATCGATTCCCCCATTGTTTTTTATAATCCTGGAGATGATTTTACATGGAAGCCTAGAAATTACAAAAAAAAGTTTTATGGACCAACACTTTTAAGGGTGGCCATTGAAAAATCACGTAATGTTGTTACAATAAAAATTTTACAGGATATAGGGATAGATTATATTATTGACTATGCAAGAAAAATAGGTATTTCATCACATTTAAGCAGAAACCTTTCCATTGCCCTTGGATCATCGGGTATATCTTTACTGGAGTGTATTCAGGCATATTCGGTTTTTTGTAATTCAGGATATCTTGTGCAGCCTGTTTTTATAACAAAAATTATAGACAGGAATGGAAATATTGTTGAAGAGGCAAAACCTGCCAGGAAAAAAGTGATTGAAAAAAATACAGCATATATTATGACCAGCCTCTTAGAAGGTGTTGTCAAGCATGGAACCGGCCACAGGGCTCGTGCCTTAAAAAGACCAGCTGCCGGAAAAACAGGTACAACCAACAATCTGTTTGATGCATGGTTTGTGGGATATACTCCGGGTTATATAACGGGGGTTTGGGTTGGTTTTGATAATGAAAAATCCCTTGGAGAAGGAGAGACCGGTTCCAGGGCTGCAAGTCCCATATGGATAGGCTTTATGAAGACTATTTTATCAGATAAGCCTGTTAGAATTTTTTCTGTCCCTGAAGATATTGTTTTTTCAAAAATAGATGCAAAAACAGGTCTTCTTCCAATACCTGAAACCGAAAAGACTATTTTTGAGTGTTTTAAGGAAGGGACAGCTCCCACCAAATATACCCAAAAACCAGGTTCCCTTGTGGAGACTGAAGATTTTTTTAAAAATATGGATTAATAAATTTAGTACCTTGCTCCTTAAACCCTGTCATAAAAAACAAGAAAACTTTGAGGATTTTTTAATGAAAAAACTTATTGAATGGGCAGAAAAAGAAGTAACAAGAGCTAGGAAGTTGATGTTATTCAGCACAATTTTTGTGTATCTATTTGTTACATTAACGTTATTAGTATTAATTGCATTTAAGGTTAAAATAGAAGGTTTTGTTACAATTTATTATTCCTTCTCAACGGTTGCTGCTATCGCTATTGGGTTTTATACAGGTACAACTGCAAAAAGCATAAGCATTAAGGAAACTAAAATAGAAAATCAACAAAACAAGTAACTATTCAGCATGCCAATCCATATTCACGGAATCATTGAAATCACCAGCGTAGGGGCGGATTCCATATCCGCCCAAGATACAGGGGCAGAAATGGATTCTGCCCCTACACCAGCCAAACTCATTGTATTTACAGATATAAAGTTGATCATCTACAAAATTTTATGTACAGCAACAGGTATAATCTGATTAAACCTGTTGCCTATCTTAAATCAGCGACGCTGAATAGTTACACCGGACACTAATTTTTAATTATTTTTCAACAACAATAAAAAACAGACTTGTCCCCTGACATTATATCTGCAAGGCAGCGTTAAAACCTTCCTCAATAGCATTGTCTATCTTCCTCGGAGAAATACAGTCTCCCACCTCTATTAATGATATCTTTCCCTTTAGGGAATCAATAAGCTCCCTGTCAGGTACAAGCCCCCCTGATAAAACGATTGTATCTGCAGGGATATCCATCTCTTTTCCCTTGCTTTCTATGAGAACTCTTTTAGATGTTATTTCTTTATATGATACTTCTTTGATAACCTTTATATTACTCTTTTTAATCCTCATCATGGTCACCCAGCGGGTGCTGGCACCGATATCTGCCCCCACTTTAGACTGCCTGGTGAGTAATGTTACATTTTTACCCTGGTCATTTAAATGTTCGGCAACATCTATACCTATGAGGCCACCTCCAATTATTACAACATTCTCCCCGACTTCTGCATTATTCGTAAGAACATCCACAGGAAAAATATAATCAACATTTTCTATTCCAGGAAGTGGAGGAACCTTATGTATTGCTCCTGTTGAAATAATTGTACAATCAGCATTCTCTTTAATAACATCATCAGAAGAAACGTTCTTATTTAATTCCACAGTAATATTATTGACCTTCATCTGGGTGGTAAGGTATCTGGTGAGACATTCCAGTTCCTCTTTTAAAGGGGGAAGAGAGGCAATTTTTAATGCACCTCCAAGGGAGCCGGATTTTTCCCAGAGTGTTACATTATGCCCCTTTAACGACGCAACTCTGGCCGCTTCCATGCCTCCGGGGCCGCCTCCTACAACAAGAACCTTTTTACCCTGGGCAACAGGTTTTAAAAGATTTTCCCCTTCTCTTCCCAGTTCAGGGTTAATACCGCATGCAACACCTGTGGGCCCTGAACTATGTATGCGGGACATGACCGTATCAAAGCATACACAGCACCCTATACAATTTCTTATTTCATCAGTTCTCCCTTCATAGGTTTTCAAGGCAAACTCAGCATCAGAAAGCATTCCCCTCCCTATGGCTATAAGGTCAGCCTTTCCTTCTTTAATAAGGGATGCTGCCACAAAAGGATCATTAATTCTTCCCACTGTGGTGATGGGAACATTTGTAACCGCCTTTAAAGCTTCTGCAAGGTGTGCAAAAGCAGCCCGCGGAACAGACATGGGAAGCATTGGCTTTGGAGATTCATGCCATCCTGCCCACGCATGGAGCCTGTCTGCCCCTGCTTTCACAAACTCCTGTCCCATAATCTGAGATTCTTTTATAGTATTTCCTCCGGGTAAATACTCATCAACGCTCATCTTTACACAGATACTTAAATCATCCCCTGTTTTTTCCCTTATCTTTTTTATAATTTCCTTTACAAAAACAGACCTTGCAGCAGGGGTATCACCACCGTATTTATCAGTCCTTTTATTAGTAATGGGTGAACAGAACTGACTTATGAGATATCCTGTGGAACCCATGAGCTCGACTCCGTCAAACCCGGCATCCCTTGCTCTTCTTGCACCTTCGGCAAAGGCTTCAACAATTTCACCAACCTCAGGGGTTGAAAGCTCCCTCGGTTTTTCGCCGGTATATCTGGAGGCAATGGGAGAAGGGGCAACAGCCTGTTCTCCCAGATTTTTAGCCCGTGCATATCTTCCTGCATGATTTAACTGAAGAACCACCTTTGCACCGGCATTATGAATAGAATCCGTAAGTTTTTTTAATCCCGGGATATATTTGTCATCATCTATCCCCAGTTCTCCGCCCAAACCTGCTTTCCCGAGCCTGTGAATATAGGCAACTTCCACTGTAATAAGACCTGCTCCTCCCTTTGCCCTTGCTGTGAGGTAATCTATAAGTCTGTCCGTTACAACACCGTCCCCGGCAAAACCTGTCCCCATGGGAGCCATTACAATACGGTTCTTCAGCTTCATTTTTCCGATTACAACAGATTCAAAAAGACAATCAAGTTCTTTTGGCCGCATTATTAATCTCCTTATAAAATATTCTATTCTTTTTTTAAATGTTCCTTAAGAAGTTCATTTACAATTTTGGGATTTGCCTTACCCTGGGTCTTTTGCATTACCTGACCCACAAAAAATCCAAGGACTTTGGTTTTCCCTTGTCTGTATTTTTCAACTTCATCAGCATTTTTAGCGATGAGGTTTAATATAATATCTTCAATAAGAGAAGAATCACTAACCTGAGCAAGCCCCTTTTCTTTGACTATTTTTTCAGGAGCCCCCCCTGTTTCTCCCATTTCTTCGAAAACTGTTTTTGCTATTTTCCCGCTAATAAGCCCTTTATCAACAAGCTCAAGCAGATCAGCCAGGTTTTGAGGGGAAACAGGAGATTCTTCTATGGTTATACCTTTTAAGTTAAGTAAAGCGAGCAAGGGGCCCATAATCCAGTTACTTATCTGTTTTGGTTTATTAAATTTTTTTACACATTCATCAAAAAATAAAGCCAGTTCCCTGGTCGATGTGAGAAGCCTGGCATCAGCAAAGGGAAGACCATATTTATTAATAAAACGTTCCTCTTTTTGATCCCGGAGTTCAGGAATATTTTTTTTTACATTATCTATCCACGCATCATCTATTACCAGCGGTAAAAGGTCAGGGTCAGGAAAATAACGGTAGTCATGGGCATCTTCTTTACCTCGCATTGAACAGGTTATATTTTTATCAGAATCCCACAGCCTGGTTTCCTGAATCACCTCTTTATTTTCTGATAAAAGTTCCTTTTGCCGGTTTATTTCAAAATAAATAGAGTTTTCCACATGCTTAAAGGAATTTAAATTCTTAAGTTCTGCCCGGGTTCCTAAAGTTTTCGCTCCCACAGGTCTAATAGATATATTGGCGTCACACCTGAAACTTCCTTCCTCCATATTTCCGTCACTTATTCCGAGATATCTGAGAATCGATCTCATCTTTCTCAAATAGACTTCTACCTCCGCAGCAGAGCTTAAATCGGGTTCACTTACAATCTCTAATAAAGGTACACCTGTTCTGTTAAAATCGACCAGACTCATATTACGATCAGGATCATGAATCAGCTTCCCTGCATCTTCCTCCATATGGATTCTTGTAATTCCAATTCTTTTTTTTCTCCCTTTTATTTCAATATCCAAATAACCATTTTCCGCTATGGGCAATTCATATTGAGAAATCTGGTATCCTTTGGGAAGATCAGGATAAAAATAATTTTTACGGGCAAATCTGTTTTTTTTAGATATTGTGCAGTTGGTGGCTATTCCAAGTTGTAAGGCATAATCGACTACTTTTTTATTTAATACAGGAAGAACTCCAGGCATGCCCAGACATACCGGGCAAACATGGGTATTTGACGGGGCACCAAAAGATGTCGAACAGCCGCAAAAAATTTTTGTTTTTGTTTTAAGCTGCGTGTGAATTTCAAGGCCAATTACAGATTCAAATTCCATTAAAAATACCTTTTCATTTTTTTATTAAGTGCTAAGGAACAAAAATTTTATAAGCTATTTCTGTTCAACTTATTTCATATCCGCTCCTAATTTTTTTTTAATATACGATATTTACTAAATATGACCAACTAATTTAAAAATAGTCAACAGTAAAAGTTATTTATTTTTTGTTTATTTAATATATTAATTATTTAATTA
>CAZNFB010000053.1:1655-12648 GCA_964572105.1 uncultured Desulfobacteraceae bacterium | reverse complement strand
GGCAGGATGGATCGACGCTTAAAATACCAAGTTATTTCGTCCTCGTTCCTAAGGATAGAAATGGATTCTGAGACAAGGGCAGAAATAGATTCTGCCCCTACCCCAGCCCTATCCGAAATTATACAATCATTTAAACGGCATACAACAATAGTTAATTTTCATTATAATTTTCTTGTTTTTTATGACAGGAATCCAAGAGTAAGGCTCTATACTACAAATCTTCCATTAAAAAATTGAACAGGGCCTGGCATAACGGAGAAGCTGATCTGCGTTTATCCTTGATCATATAAAATGTGCGGGTCATTAGCACCCCGTTTATCTTTAATGCCTTAATGGAACCGGATTTTAATTCTTCGGCAATAGCCCGAGAAGATATAACCGATATGCCAAGACCTTTTTTTATCCCCTCCTTAATAGCTGTGGAGGAACCAAGACGCGCAACAATGTTAAACGATTCACTGACCATGGCACCTGCGTCCGGGAAATGCTTTTCCAGGATTTTTAAAGTACCTGAACCCGCTTCCCGCAAAATAAACGGCTCCTGGAAAAGTTCACTTACCAGGATATCTTTCCGCATTGCCCATGGGTGATCTGCACAAACAGCCACAACCAGTTCATCATTCCATAATTCTTGACAAACCAGATTTTTGTTCATAGTTTTTGCGCCAATTACACCAAATTCCAAAGTACCGTCTAAAACCTGGCCTTCAATTTTTTTTGTATCTGCAATACTCAAGGAGACGATAATATGAGGAAATTTTTTATAAAACCTGCCCAGGACCCCTGGCAGAATATACTCTCCAGGGATGGTGCTTCCGCCAATGAAGATTTCTCCCTGTTTGATACCAAGAAAATCTTTCATCTCCAGGAGAACATTTTTCTTCATTTGCAATAAAGCTAAAGAATGTTTATAAAGAAGCTCCCCAGCCCTTGTGGGAACAACATCCCTCCCCAACCGGTCAAGCAGCTTTGCACCGACCATATTCTCCAAAGTAGCTATACGTTCGCTCACAGATGCCTGTGCCCGGCAAACCGCATCCGCAGCTCTGGAAAAACTTCTTAGTTCAACGACCTTGATGAATATTTCCAGCTGTCGTAAATCAAAATCAATGCAGGAAAAATTTTTAGGATATTTTTTTTTCATAGTCACAAGTTTTGGTAAAAAATATGAATTATTTTATATGAATTACTTTAAAAGATATATCATCCAACACTTTAAATATAAAGCAAAAAAACAGGCATTCTAATTTTCATAACAACTGAATCAAAAAAATCTTAAAATGTCAATTCATGAATAATCCCGAAAAATGGGATTCGGACAGGGAAAATCCCAATACATTGTAAAAACAATTGTAGGGACATGCCCCTGTGCCTGCCCAACAAATCATTGTGTAATAGCCTAAAGACCTGAATAATAAAAGTTTATACATTTCTATTCAATTTCAGCAGTGTCCGGTTAGACTCTTGCGGGAGGGGAGTTTAATTGTTTTTGTAGCGTATTTAATAAATTTCGTAGAATTTCTTAGTGCAGCGTAGCCAAAAAATTGCGATTGTTTGAGTGAGGCACGAGCGAGTTTCGCAATTTTGGCGGAGCAAACTTAGAAATTCAAGAAATTTATTCGCAATAGCGGAAAAAACAATTAAACTTTCCGTATTTTCTTTCTTGCAATTTTCTAACCGGACACTACTGATTCAATTTATAATTTCCGAGGTCTATATTAACAGGCTTTTTGAGTTAGAACAATTTCACCCTGTCCTATATAGCTTTTGGCATTTGCAATATCGGCATTATAAAAAAAGCGTGAAACTTCAGTATAGCTTTTTGCTTGACATAAATAATAGCATAAGTGTACATATATAAGATTAATTTTCTTATTCACAACCGTCAAGAATTTTTTATACATTACATAACTTTTATGTTTTTTGGTCCCATGGAGTTTTTATGAATACTTTAGATGATAATGCAAAAGATACATTGAATGGGGAACAGAAAAATGGTGCTGGGGGGCCTATTATTCTCTTTTTTATTATTGGTCTTTTCTTGAGTCTTATTATGGGATGGATAATTTTTCCCAAGCTTTTATATTCACAAAAAAAACAGCCTATCAATTTTAACCATGTTGTTCACAATGATGCTGTTGATGAAGGCTGCGAGAGCTGCCATTTTTTTCGTGATGATGGAAGCTTTGCAGGAATCCCCAAACTTGAGCAATGTGTTGACTGTCACGAAGAGGCACAGGGTGAAACAGCTGATGAAATAAAATTTGTTGAAGAATATGTGGCCAAAGGAAAAGAAGTCCCCTGGTTAATTTATTCAAGGCAACCCGATTGTGTGTTCTTTTCCCATGCAGCCCATGTAATAAAGGCTGGTATGGATTGTGTGGTATGCCACGGGCATATTGGTGAATCAGAGCACCTGAAAGTTTATGAACAAAACCGTATTACCGGTATTAGCCGTGATATCTGGGGACATAATATCGCAGGAATTAAAAAAAATACATGGGACAGAATGAAAATGGATGACTGCGCAAAATGTCATAAAGAGGCGGGTAAAAAAGAGGATAGCGTCCAAACCAGAAAAGATGCCTGTTTTGTCTGCCATAAATAATAAGGCGCCCAATAAATTCTCTTTTCCCATTCATTTCCCAATTAATTGCCTGAAAGCCGATGAATTCGGCTTTGTGATAAATTTTTATGAGGTAACCCTATGAAAATAGATCGAAGAAGTTTTTTATCATGTGTAATAGGCGGTGCTGCAGGGACAGCTCTTACGCCTTTACCGTGGAAAATAACTGACGATATATCTATCTGGACTCAAAACTGGCCATGGACCCCTGTTCCTGCCGATGGTGAAACAAATTATGTAAAATCTGCGTGCACTCTTTGTTCTGGAGGCTGCGGAATCTCTGTACGCAAAATTGATGAACGTCCCATCAAGATTGAGGGGATAAAGGGGCATCCGGTAAATGATGGTGGAATCTGCTCCCATGGTTTGGCCGGCCTCCAGCACCTTTATGATGAACAGCGAATTAAAACTCCCTTAAAAAGAACAGGTAAAAGAGGGGAAGGAAAATGGACGGCTCTCTCATGGGATGATGCCCTGGCTGAGGTTGTAAAAAATCTCAAGGGCTTAAGATCAAAAGGTAAGTCAAATACCCTTGCTTCCATTACCGGAACAGATATTGGGACAGTTAACCAACTTGTCAAAAGATTTCTGACAGCCTATGGCTCTGCCAATTATATGACTATTCCTTCCATCCAGGACACATACAAGCTTGCAATGGAATCTATGCATGGCTCAAAAAACCTGCCATGTTTTGATTTTGATAATGCGGATTTTATTTTAAGTTTCGGGGCAGGCCTTTTGGATGGGTGGGGTTCTCCGGCTTCCATGTTCAAGACTAACAGTATATGGAAAAACAATAAAGTCAGTATGGTACAGGTTGAACCCCGTTTATCAAATACCGCTGCAAAATCTGATCAATGGGTACCTGTAAATCCTGGAACCGAAGCAGTTCTTGCCCTGTCAATGGCTTGTGTAATAATTAATGATGCCGCATATAACAGAAATTTTGTAGAAAATCATTCCCATGGGTTTGACGAATTTAAAAGACTGGTCACCACAGAGTATACCCCTGATAAAGCTGCTGAGATAACAGGTATTAAAAAAACGGTTATTATCTCTTTGGCCAGAAAATTTATTAAGGCAGCAAAACCGATTGCGCTCTGCGGACGCGGAAAGGGAAAAATTCCTGGAACCTTAAACGAAGTTGTTGCAGTCCATGCTCTAAATGGCCTTGCCGGAAATATAAATAAAAAAGGGGGCGTATTTGCATCCCCTGTATCAGATCATATGCAGTGGCCTGAAATTTCCATAGATTCTGTCGCCAAAACCGGATTAAACAAAGACCGGATTGATGGGGCAGGTTCAAAAAAATATCCCGATGCCGCTTCTCTGCTCAACAGGCTCCCTGAAGTTCTTAAAAATGATTTAATCAACATCCTTTTTGTGGCAGGGGCCAATCCATTATATTCCATAACTGACACAAAAGCTTTAAATCAGGCCTTTGAAAAAATTCCAATGGTTGTAAGTTTTTCTTCATACATGGATGAAACAGCTTCAGCTGCCGATCTTATACTCCCGAACCATTCCTACCTGGAACGTTATGAGGATGTTTGTTCAAAGGCCGGAATGCAAAAAAATGTTATAAGTCTGGCAAAACCGGTGATGTCTCCCCTGTTTAATACAAAAAACACCGGTGATGTAATTATTAAGATAGCAAAACAGATGGGGGGACAGATTAAAGACTCCTTTAACTGGGATGATTATGAATCATGCCTGGCTGAAGCCTTTGGAGAGAAATGGGATACTCTTTTAGAACAGGGATATCTTGCAGCAGAAAAATGTGACTACACCGGTGGGGCATTTAATACATCTTCCGGAAAATTTGAATTTCCTGACTCCGGCAAAGCGTTGCTTCCTGCGCCGGGACTTATAAAAATTGAAGGGGATGAAAAATCCTACCCCCTTATTCTCATACCCTATGATTCCATGAGACTTGCCAGCGGCTACACAGGTGATACACCCTTTGCAATAAAAACAGTTGAAGACTCGGTCCTTTCGGGAAAGGATTCTCTGGCTGAAATTAATCCAAAAACTGCGGCACTTTTTGGTCTTGGTAATGGGAAATATGCCATTTTAACTACTCCAAAAGGGAAAGTCAGGATTAAGCTTAATCTGTCTGAAGGAATCATGCCCGGCCTCATTGCAATTCCCAGGGGTCTTGGCCATACTGCAGGGGGAAGGTTCCTTGCTGATAAAGGGATTAATGTTAACGAACTTATCGGCACTGTTGAGGATCCTGTTTCAGGCTTAAATGCGGCCTGGGGAATAAGGGCCAGCCTTAAAAAAGCATGATCAAAGAATTGACAGCTTTGATTGTAAAAATCGGGGTTGGTTCTAACTTTGGCCATTATATTTCAAAGATATGGTGAAATTTAAAAAACTCTGGGTGTTTGAATTGATGTTGATCAAAAGAGGTTTTGATGAAAAAAGATCATAAAAACAAAAAATACGGGATGGTCATCGACCTTGACAAATGTACAGGTTGCGGATCTTGTATGACAGCCTGCATGGCTGAAAATAATGTTCCTTTTAAAGAAGATGAAT
Organism: uncultured Desulfobacteraceae bacterium; assembly: GCA_964572105.1. Classification (GTDB taxonomy): domain Bacteria; phylum Desulfobacterota; class Desulfobacteria; order Desulfobacterales; family BuS5; genus DAOWMW01. The sequence continues at coordinate 7,478 of CAZNFB010000053.1, read as the reverse complement.
CAGTAAAGACTTTAAGTATAACATGGATGCGTGTTTACAAGCTGACAAACGGAAAGTCATTTCCGGATGCTGAAATCTGTTATCTTCCCAGAACATGCATGCATTGTGAAGGGCACCACGGACATGCGCCATGTGTATCTGTATGTCCTGCAACAGCAACAGATTACAGCAGCGAAACCGGTATTGTCAGCCAGATCTACACAAGGTGTTTTGGATGCCGCTACTGTATGGGAGCCTGCCCCTATCATGCCCGTTATTTTAACTGGTGGGATCCGGTATGGCCGGAAGGTATGAAAAAGATGCTGAGTCCCAATGTTTCCCCACGCATGAGGGGTGTTGTGGAAAAGTGCAGTTTTTGTTTTCACAGATACCAGATGGCCAAAGATAAGGCATTTGCCGAACAAAGGGAAAATGATGAGGTTTACGAGGATGAATATCAAACAGCCTGTACCCAGGCTTGTCCTTCAGGAGCCATAACATTCGGTGATCTGAATAATTCTGATCATGCTGTATTTAAGCTTAAAAAGGATCCCCATGCATTCCGCCTTTTGGAAAGATTAGGGACAAATCCCAAAGTTTATTATATCTCTTCAAGGGAATGGGTAAGAAGAGCAGGGGATAATTACCTTAAACATGAAAAAACAGGCTTAGAACAAAAACATCATTAATATATAGTTTGTCAGATAATTACTCTGTTTTAAAATTCGGCACAAGGCCCACGGGAGGAAGGTGTAATCCATACTCCGACCACCGATAACACAGTAAAATTATTTGAGTAATAATCTATAACTATCTTAATCTTTTAGGAGTTATTTATTTATGGATTCTGCATTAATACCCAACGGGGTTAAACGCTGTCCATTGTGGCAATTTTTGTTGTTGATCGGCATAGCTGGAATTGTGCTGTTGTGGGGTGTTTATGCCATGCTCCTTTGCTGGTTAAAAGGTTTAAACCAGACAAATATGAACGATGCCTATGGATTTGCATTGTGGATATGGGCAGATCTTGCAGTTATTGCCATTGGAGGCGGGGCCTTTTTCACCGGCCTCCTAAGATATGTTTTTGGAATGGACGAACTGAAAAATATCATAAACTGCACTGTTATAATAGGTGTTATCTGCTACAGTGCTGCTTTGCTGATACTGGGGATAGATGTGGGACAGCCACTCCGGTCATGGTTTATCTTCTGGCATGCCAATGTCCATTCCATGCTGACAGAAGTTGCTTTTTGTCTGTCATGCTATTTTGCAGTGCTTTGCATCGAATATATACCCCTTGTCCTTGAAAACAGGCAGATCGACAAAATCCCGTTTTTCCATCACCTGGGACATAATATGCATGAAATTATGGCGATTTTTGCGGCTACAGGTGCTTTTCTTTCCTTTTTTCACCAGGGATCACTGGGAGGAGTAGCAGGTGTACTTTTTGGACGTCCCTTTGCCTTCAGGGAAGGGATCTTTGTCTGGCCCTGGACATTTTTTCTTTTTACATGGTCTGCAGCTGCATATGGCCCGTGTTTTTCAATACTTGTTACAAAAATTATCGAAAAAGCTTCGGGCAAAAAACTTGTTAAGGATAATGTTATTAATCTCCTTGCCAAAATTTCAGGCTGGATGATTGCCACCTATATTATTGCAAAAATGGCAGACACCATTTACTGGGCTCTGGTTACCGCCCCTTCAAAAGGTCTTGCTTTCATCGATTTTTATTCCAACAATCCATTCTATGGGGTTTGGATATTAATCCTGGAAATTATTATTTGCGGAGTGGTTCCTGCTATTATTTTACTAACCCCCAGGTTACGTAATAATTCATTCCTTTTCATGACTGCTATTATTCTTGGAGTGATTGGGGTAAGCTTAAACCGCTGGGTAATGGTTCTTCAGGTAATGGCGGCCCCTGTTCTTACTTTTGAAAACTGGTTCATGTATTTTCCAAGCTGGCAGGAAATCGCCACCACAATACTCCCTGTTGCATACGGTGTTATCATGATTGCAGTTTCATTCCGTTATATGCCGGTTTTCCCCCAGGAACAGGAGTTGAATCCTTTAAATGACGAGACAATGATTCCTGATCAGGAATTAAGCCCTGCACAGGCGTAATAAAAGTTTTACTGGAGGTGTAATGTTTCCTTTTAGTTTTGAATGGGTATGGGACGGTGGACACCTGGTGTTCATGGGTGGACTATGGTATGCCCTTGGTATTATCGGTATGGGCATGACTTTTTGTGTAGTAAAATCAATATTTGATGTTTTTAATAAAGAAGAGAGCACAGATCACGGTCATTAGCATACACTATAGATTGGACGATCTATATATTTATAATTCTAAATGGGCAATTAGTATCCCTTTTCCAAAATTATCAGGAAAAGCCGGTATACAATTGTCCATTTTTTTCTATAAACCGTCACATAAATAATTTCACCGGCTTATCAGCCGCCTGCGTATTAAAATACCTCTTTCTCTCTTTGGCCTTGTGAAATTTATTATCTGACAATCTATATATTGATTGAAGATTTTAATCGATAATCCAGTAAAATTTAATTATGGGACTTAAGAAGGTCGTTTTTCTTGATAGAGACGGAGTAATAAATAAAGATTCACCAAATTACATAAAAAGCTGGTCTGAATTTAATTTTATTCAAGGAAGCCTTGAAGCAATAGCTCTTCTTAAATCAAATAAATTCTCCACCATTGTTATCACAAACCAGTCCGCAATAAACAGAAATATGATTTCGGAAAAAGGGCTCGCCCATATTCATTTTATGATGAAACAGACCATTGAAGAATCTGGAGGACTGATAAAGGAGATCTTTTATTGCCCCCATACGCCAGACAATGGATGTAATTGCAGAAAGCCCATGCCCGGCCTGATTAACAGAGCTGAAAAATTGTATGACATTGACCTTGCAGATTCAGTGATGGTGGGGGACAGCGCAAAGGATATTCAATGTGCGCAAAATGCCGGCTGCGGAAAAACTGTCCTGGTTAAAACAGGTGACTACAATAATGCCATCAGTATCCTTTCTGAAAAAAATATCTCTCCTTCTTATATTGCAAAAGATCTTTATAACGCTGTAAGATGGATAATAAATCTATAAACATTCAAAAATAAGGCATTATTTTTCGTAATTGCATGATTACTCTTTATGGTCATTTGGAACATATAAAATATTTCAACAGGGAAAATCATTACACAATAGGAAGATTCAAAAATAGAGAGACCAAATCGATCATTACGATTGTCGGTTTTTTATCATACCTAAGGCCGGGTGAAGAGATCAGGATAACAGGCACATGGGAGAATCATTACAAATACGGAGAACAATTTGGGGTCAAATCCTGGGAAGTAGTCCTCCCCTCCTCTTTAACCGGTATAAAGGGATATCTTCAATCAGGTATTATAAATGGTATAGGGTCTGTTATTGCCGACAGGCTGCTGGAGCATTTTAAAGAAAATACACTGGAAATAATAGAAAAAAATCCTGACAAGCTCCTTGAGGTTAAAGGAATAGGTAAAGCAAAAGCCGATCTTATAAAAAATGAATGGAAAAAGCACCATGCAGTAAGGAGCCTTTTTCAATTTTTGAATCAATCCGGCATAAATGCGTCATCTGCAGCAGATGTCCTTAACGAATTAGGTTTTGAAGCAGAAAATATTATCCGCAAAAAGCCCTATATTATCGCCCCGATCCCCGGCATTGGTTTCAATGCAGCAGATACCCTTGCAGCAAATCTTGATTTCCCTTTGGATATGCCCCAGAGAATAGATGGCGCCCTTGTTTATCTCATGGAAAAATCTATTACCCATGGGGATACTTTTATCTACAAAAACAGGCTTATTCTTCAAGGGAAAAAACTTTTAAAATTATCTGGTGAAATAATAGAACAGGGACTTGCAAGGCTTTTTGATTTAAATGAACTTGTCTGTGAAAATCTTGAAGAAAAGCCGGATTCCGATACAGTCTCCATTAAAACTTATCATGATGCAGAAACCTTTGCAGCCAAAAAGATTAAAGCTCTCTTGTCGGTGCCGGTTTTCTATTCTAACATGAACCATGAGCAGATTACCCATCAAATTTTAAAAAAACTTGCTCTCCAGCTTTCATCGGAACAGATGGATGCTTTGCATGGAGTTTTTTTGAACAGAATTTCTATTATCACAGGGGGGCCTGGTACAGGGAAAACCACTTTGATAAAAGCGATTTGTGCAATTTTTGAAAAACAGGGTCAAAAAATTATTTTAGGTGCCCCCACAGGACGGGCAGCAAGACGTCTTTCAGAAGTTACCCTGCGAAAAGCTGCTACAATTCATAAAATTTTGGGATATAATCCTGCAAAAAATTTTTTTGAGAAAACCCAGGATGCTCCCATTGAGGCTGATCTGTTAATTATAGATGAAGTCTCCATGGTTGATACATTATTAATGTACCACCTTATTAAAGCTGTTTCTTTTAATACTGTTATGATTATGGCTGGAGATGCCTCCCAGCTCCCTTCTGTTGGTCCCGGTAATGTCCTTTATGATATGATAAAATCTGAAACAATCCCCGTTTTTAAATTAACCAGTATATTCAGACAGGCCAAAAAAAGCTCGATTATTACAAATGCCCATCTGATCAGACAGGGAAAAGAACCTGATTTTACACCGGCCGGTACAGGAAATAGATTGTCAGACTTTTATTTTATTGAAGAGGGAAATCCAAAAAAAATTTTAAGCACCATTGTAAAATTATGCAAAAAACGGATTCCAGAAAAATATGGACTCGATCCGGTAAAGGGGGTTCAGGTTTTGGCCCCCATGCATAAAGGTGAAGTTGGAATTATAAATTTAAACCAGACCCTCCAGGCCTCATTAAACAATAGACCCGATTCAGGAAAAAATAAAACTGGTCATTTTAAAACAGAAGATAAAGTGATGCAGTTAAAAAACAATTATGAAAAGGATGTTTTTAACGGAGAAACAGGAATTATAAACCTTATTGATAATCTTAAAAAACAGATTATAGTCGATTATTCTGACAAAAAGGTAACTTATAATTTTGATGAACTCCATGAGCTTTCTCTGGCATACGCCATATCAGTTCATAAATCACAGGGTTCAGAATACCCTGCTGTGATAATGCCGATTACCACCCGGCATTATATTATGCTCCAGAGAAACCTTTTATATACCGCTGTAACAAGGGGACAAAAACTGGTAATTCTGGTGGGAACAAAAAAAGCCCTTATGATCGCCCTTAAAAACAATAAAACAGATCTGCGTCTTTCAATGTTTCACAAGAGGCTGGTCACTGCCTGAACAAAAAACAGAAATTAAAACTAAGGCCAAAAGTTACCAGAAAACAACATTCCTTCATGGTTCTGGAAGGATTTGTTGTGCAGCCTATTTTACAAAAAAGTCGACGGTGACATATGAAAGCGTTTGCTGAGAAATTTGATTTGGCGAACATTTAAATTTCGTTTTCCTGATAAAATTTCAGATACAATTCCCTGACTACCCAATTCCGGCAAATCACTCTGTGTAAGATTCTGTTTTGCCATAAGGTATTTTAAGACATTGATTGGATCGCCCTCTGAAAAGGAAAAATGTTCCTTGTCATAAGCTTTTATTAAAATTCCAACCGTATCCATCAATGCAGCTAATGGATGGTTTTCATTATTTCCAACTTCATCAATCAATTGATCTAAAAAGGTCAACAAACTATCATATTCAGACTCTGTACGAGGGGCAGATAAAAAAGGAGCCAATGGTTGCCATTTATTTGATATTTCATTCAGATTATACATAGCCATGATTTACCCCTTCCATTTATTTTTAT
>CAZNFB010000053.1:0-1555 GCA_964572105.1 uncultured Desulfobacteraceae bacterium | reverse complement strand
GATATTTCATTCAGATTATACATAGCCATGATTTACCCCTTCCATTTATTTTTATCATATTCTGCATGTGTTAATACAGAACGAATATAAAGCTTGCTTCGGTTGAAATGTATTGCTGTAATTAAACGTACCTTGTTTCCACCGATATTAAATACAGTCAATTTGCCTACCATATCAGCATTAGGGAAATACTCTTTTAAATTAACAAAGGAACTGAAATTATTATTTTTTACAATTCTGTACCATGTTTCAAGGGCACTGCGACAAGCAGGGTACATTTTTACGAATTCATCAAGTCGTTTTTTTGTAATAACATGCATATTTTTATATTATATCTCATAGTGAGATATAGGCAAGGTAAAAAGATAGTATGATTTGAGCCCTAAGTGTTGAGTAATGTCATAAAAATGTACAGGCAAGAGTATCATGGAGCCTCCCCCTGGGTGTTAACTCTCAACTGCCCGCAGGCTGCCGATATATCTTCACCCTTGCTTCTGCGGACCATGGCTGTAAGACCATTTTTTGATAAAATATCACAGAACATATCAACCACAGATTCATCAGGCCTTGCAAAATTGCTTGTACTATACTCATTAAACGGTATAAGGTTTACTTTTGCTTTTATGGAGCCAAGAAGCTTGGCAAGCCCCTTTGCATCTTCCATGGAATCATTGATATTTTTCAATAAAATATATTCAAATGTTATTTTTCTACGGGTGGCCAGACTATACTTTTTGCATTCGTGTATCAATTTTTCCAGAGGATATCTATTATTTACAGGCATCAGCTTACTTCTTGTATCATTATCAGCCGCATTTAACGAAACAGCCAGATTAACCTTTGTATCCTGGCCAAGACCGGATAATTTGGAAACTATGCCTGCAGTGGAAATTGTAACTTTTCTGTTGGAAAACTGCATGCCGTATTTGGCATCTGTTATAATATTAGCAGCATTTATTACATTTTCATAATTTGCCAGGGGTTCTCCCATTCCCATAAAAACTATATTAGCCAGGGGTTTTTTTGCACTGAGAGCCTTTTTAACATGGAGAACCTGGCCGGTAATTTCACCAAGTTTCAGATTGCGGACAAAACCGCCCTGGGCAGTAAGGCAAAACTTGCACCCCTGCGCACATCCAACCTGACAGGAAATGCAGAGAGTATAATGTTTTTTTTCAGGTATAAGAACAGTCTCCATGTATTCACCGTCATGTAACCGGAAAAGATATTTTTTAGAACCATCTGTTGATGTCTCCACCCTGGTTTCATCTAAACCATCAATTGCAAAATGGGTCGATAGAAATTCTCTTCTGTTTTTTGCCAGGTCTGTCATGGCATCAAAGGATTCAACCTGGCGTACATAAACCCATTGAAAAATCTGCTTTGCACGATACGGTTTAATTCCATGGGATTTCAGCCATGTTGAAAGCTGATGCAATGTAAAATTTTTTATATTCGGTTTTAAATCTGTTTTCATTTATGATAAGTAATAAAATTTATATTATAACTGATAGATTGTCAGATAATTAAAGGTACTTTGTTTATGGCATTTTCA
>CAZNFB010000052.1:0-12703 GCA_964572105.1 uncultured Desulfobacteraceae bacterium | reverse complement strand
GGGCCAAAATCCTGCGCTATTTCTGCTCAACTTATTTCATCTCCGTTCCTAAGTCCTTATTGCTTAAATGTGAAAATGCCCATGATCGCCATGGGTTTTCAGATAATTACCCAATTTTAAAATTCGGCACAAGGCTATAGCGAGGAGGTAATACTGTAGATTGTCAGATAATTACCCAGTTTTAAAAATTGGCACAAGGCCAGAGGGAGGAAGGCGTATTGTAATACTCCTACGACCGATAACGCAGTGAAATTATTTATGTAACAATCTATAATCGTATATCTACCACCGATAACGCAGTGAAGTTATTTATGTGGAAATCTATAGTTATTCTTTTGCCAGATGTCAGGAGTCATAATGGAAAAAAGAGGGATGTCACGTGGTGCGATGTTCTGGTTTTTTTTAGCTGTTTTCTTTTTTTCTATTTATCTTCTGGGGATGCTTTTTTGGCCATTTCTATCGATTATTGTTCTTGCCGCAGTGGTCACAGGTATATGCACACCTCTTTATAGACTTTTTAACAAAAAGGCAGGGGATATATTAGCATCTTTTTTGACCTGTATGCTTATTTTCATTGCCCTGTTTATTCCTGCAATTCTGTGTCTTGGTATTTTGTCAAAAGAGACTTATGATTTGTATGTTTCTGCAAAAAACGTGGTGCTGGATGACCAGATAATGAGTCTGCTTGACGGGAGTGAAGTCCTTGATAAAATAAACCCTTTTCTGTCCAGATTTAATATGGAAATAAGTACTGAAGATTTAAATAAAACTTTTTCAGCTGTTGGAACACAGGCAGGCCTTTTTTTATATAAACAGATAGGGGCCATAGCTTCAAATATGTTTTCGTTTATAGTCAGTTTTTGCATGATGCTCCTTGTGGTCTTTTTTCTTTTGATAGATGGGGAAAAGCTCATGGATTTTATTATCGATCTCTCACCTCTTCCTGCGGAAGATAATGAAAAACTGGTTCAGAAGTTTAAGGATATTGCAGGGGCAATACTCATTGGGAACGGCCTGGGAGGCTTTATTCAGGGGGTTGCAGGGGGGGGTGTATTTGCCCTTTTTGGTTTGAAGTCTCCATTTTTATGGGGCCTGATAATGGGTTTTCTGGCCTTTCTTCCTATTTTGGGAGTTGGTCTTGTTTTTATTCCTGCTTCATTATATCTGCTTTTGCACGGGCGTTTTTTTGCGGCTGGTTTTTTTATAATTTTTTATATACTCCTTTCAGGGGGAATTGAATATATTTTCAAGCCGAAGCTTGTGGGTAAACGTGTAAGGATGCATACGCTTCTGGTGTTTTTTTCCATTATCGGAGGTCTTAAAATGTTCGGACTTCTCGGTATAATTTACGGACCCCTGGTGGTTACAGGCTTTTTGACGTTAACAAATATGTATCATTCAACTTACAGAAAGATGATAGAGTCATAGAAACAGGGGATATTTTCTACAGGAAAGGTGGTTTTTTTGATCTACAGAGAACAGCTCATGGAAATAGGTATCGAGAAAGAGATGAAAAAATCTTATCTCGAGTATGCGTTAAGTGTTATTATAGGAAGAGCTCTGCCTGATGTGCGGGATGGGCTTAAGCCTGTACATCGTCGCGTCTTGTTTGCAATGCGTGAGTTGAAAAATGACTGGAACAAGCCTTATAAAAAGTCCGCAAGGATTGTTGGTGATGTAATAGGTAAGTATCACCCCCATGGAGATACGGCAGTCTACGATGCAATTGTCAGGATGACCCAGGATTTTTCATTGAGGTATCCCCTTGTTAATGGCCAGGGGAATTTTGGTTCCGTGGATGGTGACCCACCCGCAGCAATGAGATATACTGAAGTCAGGATGATGCGGCTGGCCCATGAGATGCTTGCGGATCTTGAAAAGGATACAGTAGATTTTATACCGAATTATGATGAAACCCTTACAGAACCGTCTGTGTTTCCTGCCAAAATTCCAAACCTCCTTATAAACGGGGCATCAGGAATAGCGGTGGGTATGGCTACAAATATTCCCCCCCATAATCTTAATGAGATTATAACCGCTGTTAAGGCAATTATAGATACCCCTGATATAACATTTGCTGAACTTTGTAAAATTGTTCCAGGTCCTGATTTTCCCACCGCAGGTGTAATTTACGGTACAACCGGAATCTATAATGCTTATAAAACAGGCAGGGGTATTATTAAAATCCGTGCCAGGGCTAAAATAGAGAAGGACAAAAGAACCCAAAAAGAGACCATAGTTGTTACTGAAATTCCTTATCAGGTTAATAAGGCCAAACTCATAGAGAAGATAGCCGATTTAATAAAAAATAAGCAGATTGAAGGGATAAGCTTTGTAAGGGATGAGTCTGATCGTGAAGGGATGCGGATTGCCATTGCGCTTAAAAAAAATCAGGTTGCAGAAGTGATCTTAAATCAGCTTTATAAGCACACAAAGCTTGAAAACAGTTTTGGTATTATTTTTCTGGCGATTTTGGATAAGCAGCCCAGGCTCTTTACTCTGAAAGAACTTCTGGAAAATTTTATACTCCATCGCAAAGAGATAATAGTAAAACGTACCATATTTGATCTTAACAGGGCCAAGGCACGGGCCCACATACTTGAAGGTTTGAAAATTGCTCTTGAGAGTATTGATGATGTGGTAAAATTGATTCGGGAATCAGAATCCCCTTTAGAAGCAAAAACACGTCTTGTGGATAAGTTCACTTTCACAGTGATTCAGGCCCAGGCAATTCTTGATATGCGTCTTCAGCGATTGACCGGACTGGAGCAGGGTAAAATATTAGAGGAACTTAAAAATATTTTACAGGATATAGATTGGTTTAACGAGATACTCGGCAGCGAACGTGTTGTGGAAAATATAATTAAAGAAGAACTTTCCGCAATTCAGCAGGAGTTTGGGGATGAACGGAAAAGCGAAATTGTTGAGTCAACCCAAGAGATTACCCTGGAGGATATGATTGTTGAAGAGGATATGGTGGTCTCTGTTACAAGCCAGGGTTATATTAAGCGTACACCTGTCAGCCTTTACAAGAGTCAGCACAGGGGCGGAGTGGGAAGAACCGCCATGGGTACAAAAGAGGAAGATTTTCTTGAGCATCTTTTTGTGGCTTCCACCCATTATACTTTTCTGTTTTTTACAAATTATGGTAAGGTTTACTGGTGCAAGGTCTATGAAATACCCCAATCATCTCCCACAGCCCGGGGGAAGGCCATAGTTAATCTGTTGAATTTTGAAAAAGGGGAAAGTCTGACCACTATTCTTGCAGTACCCTCTTTTGAACCAGGCTCCCATATTATCATGGCCACAAAATCAGGGATTGTTAAGAAGACCGATATTATGGCGTACAGCCGGCCGAGATCGGCTGGTATCAAAGCTATTGACCTTGGAGCAGACGATGAATTGATTGCCGCCAGAATAACCGATGGTACAATGAATATTTTTCTGGGATCCCGAAGGGGTAAATCCATACAGTTTCATGAATCTGATGTTCGCTCCATGGGGCGTATTGCCCGGGGAGTGCGTGGACTTAGGCTTAGTGATGATGATACGGTTGTGGCAATGCAGGTTTTAAACCGCGGCCAGACTCTTTTTGCCATAACTGAAAATGGATACGGTAAAAGAACCTATGTTGATGAATATCGGGTTCAGCAACGGGGAGGGAAGGGAGTTATTACCATCAAAACCACGGAAAGAAACGGGCCGGTGCTGGCAATACTTCTTGTGGAAGACAGTGATGAACTTATGCTGGTAACAGAGTCTGGAAAATTGATACGTATGTCTGTGAGCGGGATATCTGTGATCAGTCGTAATACCCAGGGTGTGAAGCTTATGAATCTCTCCCCTGAAGATAAACTGGTGGGAGCCGTCAGGCTTTATGAGACTGAAAAATAAAATGGGTATTTCATCCTTGGGCTTTATAGAAAGGACTATTTTGATAATATGAAATGTGATATTGATACAGCCGCCGTAAAAATTGGGGTGGTTGGTGCAGGAAGCTGGGGTACTGCAATTGCGGAGTTGCTTGCTTCAAAAGGTTTTAAGGTCGATTTGTGGGTTTATGAACAGCATGTAAAGGACCAGATAGAAAAAAACAGGGAGAATAAGGTTTTTCTTCCCGGGGCAATTCTATCATCAAACATCTTTCCATCACTGGATCTGGCTGAAGTGGTCTTGAAAAAAGACCTTTTATTTCTGGTTGTTCCTTCTCATATTATGAGGGGCATGGCCAGTAGAATCGGAGAGCTTCTTGCAAAAGATACGATAATAATTTCTGCAGCCAAAGGGATAGAGAACAAGACACATCTCACCATGTCGGGTGTTATAAAAGATGTGATCCCTGAGCTTGATAACAGATCTCTGGCTGTATTATCGGGACCAAGCTTTGCCGCAGAGGTTGTAAAAAAAGTCCCTACGCTTATCGCAGTTGCGTCATCAGACAGTGAAACAGCTCTTTTTGTACAGCATGTATTGTCAACTCCATATTTAAGGGCATATACAAGTGATGATATTGTGGGTGTTGAATTAGGTGGGGCTGTAAAAAATGTTATTGCAATAGCAGCGGGGATAGCTGATGGATTAAATCTTGGTTTAAATACAAGAGCTGCTTTAATAACAAGGGGCTTAAACGAAATTCGGCGTCTGGGATTAAAGCTTGGTGCTAAACCCCTCACATTTATCGGGCTTGCCGGAGTCGGGGACCTTATTTTAACCTGCACCGGTGACTTGAGCCGCAATCATACTGTGGGAAAACTGATAGGGGAGGGTGAAAAATTAAAGGATATACTTTCGAAAATGGAGATGGTGGCAGAGGGTGTGAAAACCGCTAAATCGGTTTATAATCTTTCCATCAAGATAGGGCTTGAAATGCCGATCTGTCATGAGACTTATCATATTCTTTATAATGATGTCTCTCCAAAAGATGCAATATATAGACTTATGACACGTGACCTTAAAAATGAACTTGATGAGTATTGATGAACATGGAAAACGTCCTGCCTGTTTTGGTCTCCTTGATAAAGTTTTTCCCAGGGATGACGAAGGCCTGAGAACTTCTCCTGATACCTGCCTTGAGTGCCCGGATAAGACAGAATGTTTAAAAACAGCCATGGAAGCAAAAGAGGGATTGGTGGTAAAAGGGGAATTTGTGGATAAAGCTTATTATGCCGGCGCAATCGGTTTTATGGAAAGATGGTCTAGAAAAAAGAGCCTTTATTACAAAATAAAAGAGAAAAAGGAGTAAATTGATGAACTCTCTTAATGATGTTGATGTAGCAGGTAAAAAGGTCCTGGTGAGGGTCGATTTTAATGTGCCCTACGATGATCATCAGAATATTACAGATGATACGAGAATTAGTGCTGTTCTACCCACTCTTCAATACCTTCAGGATCACAGAGCTATTCTGATTATCTGTTCCCACATGGGGAGGCCAAAGGGTAAAAAAGATCCATCTTTAAGTCTTGCTCCTGTGGCAATGCGTTTGGGCAGGCTGCTTGGTCAGGAGGTTTTGATGGCTCCTGACTGCATTGGAGAAAATGTAAAACAGATGATTTTTGATCTGCCTGCAGGGGGGATTCTTCTTCTTGAGAATCTTCGTTTTCACCCTGAAGAGGGAGAAAATAATGACGAATTTGCTAAAGAGCTTGCCGGCTTTTGCGATATATATGTAAATGATGCTTTTGCTGTTTCCCACCGTGCCAATGCATCGGTTGTTGCCATTACAAAGTTTGCGCCCAAGTCTGTTGCAGGTTTTTTGTTGCTGAAGGAGCTTGATTATTTCAAAAAAGCGATGAATGATCCCCACAGGCCTCTTGTTGCTATTGTTGGTGGGGCCAAGGTTTCAGGAAAGTTAGAAGCTTTGGAGAATATGTTAAAGCATGTGGATAAATTGATAATAGGCGGCGCCATGGCAAATACTTTTTTAAGGAGTATGGGAATAGATGTGGGCAAATCAAAGGTTGAAGAAGACCTTGTGGAGATTGCAGCATCTGTTATGAAAAGGGCCGCTGAAACCGGTGTGACTCTATATCTTCCTGTGGATGTTGTCGCGGCAAGTCATTGTGATTCAAAAGCGGAGGTGAAACTTGTACCAGTACAGGAGATTCCGCCAGACTGGATGGCTCTTGATATTGGTCCTGCCACCTCCCTCCTTTTTGCAGAGGCGTTATACAACGCAAAAACAATTGTCTGGAATGGTCCCATGGGTGTGTTTGAAGTTGATTCGTTTTCCCGGGGGACAATGTCAATGGTGGAGAGTATTGCAAATTCCTATGCCCTTACAATCGTTGGCGGAGGGGATACTGATGTGGCCGTACATATGGCTGGAGAGTCAAGGCGGATAACATATATTTCAACTGGTGGAGGAGCCTTTTTATCCCTGATGGAAGGTAAGACCCTGCCTGCTGTTGCTGCTTTGAATAGCTGCATTTCTTAGGGTTTTAAAAGGAGGAATTGCTTTATTACCGTGACTGTAAAAGCTCTTTGCGGGAAGAAAAGAATACTATTTTTTGTGCTTATTCTTTTCTTTTTGATTTGTTTGGGATTTTTATATAGAACACAGTTATGGAAGATATTAGTCTGCCTGCATGGGAATTTGACAGACAGGGAACGTATTGAGGCTTTTATTCTCTCCTTCGGCATGGGTGGTCCGGTTGTTTTTGTTGTTATTCAGGTGCTCCAGGTTGTTCTTGCCCCTGTTCCAGGCGAGGTAACAGGCTTTATAGGGGGATACCTTTTTGGCGCTGGAAAAGGTTTTTTCTATTCTTCCCTGGGTTTATCCCTGGGCTCGTACATAAATTTTTTCATCGGGCGTATAATAGGTAAGCATTATGTAAGAAAAATTATCTCTCCTGCTAAACTGGACAAACTTGATAGCCTTGTTAATAAACAGGGTATTCTTGTTATTTTTTTGCTGTTTGTTATTCCTGGTTTCCCCAAAGATTATCTCTGTTTATTTCTTGGAATAAGTCCTGTTCCGTTTAAGATTTTTTGGATACTTTCTACCTTCGGCAGGATGCCAGGAACTTATCTCCTCAGCATTCAGGGGGCGTCTCTTTTTGATCGGAATTATTTTTTATTTGCCGTTATTTCTGTTTGCTGCATTTTAGCTCTTGTTGCAGGGTACAGGTATAGATTTTCAGATAAGTAATTTATATATAAATTTTTAGATAATAACCCTATTTTAAAATTTGGCATAAAGCCAGATGGCGAAATTGAGCTATGGTGAAATTCAAAAAACTCTGGCTGTTTGAGCGCAGCGAGTTTCAGAGGGTTTTAAATCTTATTATAGCTCAGTCGATTGCTGATTAGTCACGTTCGTTTTAGATAAAAGAGGAGGCAAAGTTGGCTTTTTGGAGAGTCAGAGAGGAGCTTAGCTCGGAAAATAGATTAAGGCGCTCTTATTACGAGCTTTTAAGGGATGACCTTGATCAATTTATGATTCAGCATGCTTTAGTCGACTCTTACAATAATTTTCTTGAAAAGAAAATCCCTTATCCTTTTGTTGAAATGCGTGAGCTAAAACCCCGCGCCCGTTTGCCGGATATAGAATATGAACATCACCGGGCATTTCTTCTTCTTTTTGTCGAGGATTTAATAACAGATGATAACAAGAAGTATATAAGGTTCTTTGACACCAATAAGACTACAAAAAAGAATCTTCAGCTATCTAAAACAATTCTACCCTTAGGTAAATTTGACAGAACACAAAAGTATCTTGAATCAGCGCATTTTGATAATTTTTTAAAGGCATTACTGCCTGTGGATTATGCTCTTCTTATTCAGAGGGAGTCCTCTCTTGCTGTCAAAAACCGATATCATCTTGCTCATTTTCATGTAAAAATAGATTGGCCCATAGCCGATGCAGCTGAAGATCTTGCAATAAGCCTCAGGTATATCAAGAAAGATATTTATGAAAAGGGGGATAAATACGCTGAGGATCTCCAAAAGAAATTTTTTGAGTACTATGGACTTTCACCCATGGTTGGCGGTAGAAGGACAGCTGCGATTGTGGCTGCACAATATATGAAACGACTTCCGTGCATTACAACCATTTATGCGGGAAGCAGTGAATCACGGGCACTGATACGGCTTTCCGAAAGGGGAGTTACCAAGTCGATACTCATAAAATTGTCAGAAAATGAAATGAGGCAAATTGCTGCTAAAAATAATTTTTCGCTGCAATCTTTTAAAAAAAATTATTGTTTTGTTCGTGAAAAAGATTATGGAATAGCTATTTTTCAGGTTACTTATGTTTGTACAAGTCATTCCAGGCCCCCTGAGGATGGAAAATTGCGTGAAATTAAACCTGATCTTAACTGGCTTACAGTGGATGGACAGTACCTTTGCCCTGGTTCTGAGGCAAGAAAGTATCCGCTCCTTCCGTTAAATATAATTTATTCATAAGTGAGGTTGTTTGTGCATTCCAGTATATTCGGCAAAATAGAGATTGCCCAGGGGGATATAACAAAATTGAAAGTGGATGCAATAGTAAATGCTGCTAATAAACAGCTCCTTGGCGGTGGGGGTGTTGATGGAGCAATTCACAGGGCCGCAGGCCCTGAACTTTTGAAATATTGTAAAACCATTGGCGGGTGTTCTACAGGAGAGGCGGTTATATCTCCAGGGTACAGGCTCTTTGCAAGGCATGTGATTCATACTGTTGGGCCAATATACAGTGGTGCCGAGGAAGACAAACTATTTCTTGCTGATTGCTATAAAAACAGTCTTAAACTGGCGGCTGAACATGGGGCCACGTCTGTGGCATTTCCAGCCATCAGTTGTGGGGTATACGGTTATCCCGTTGAAGGTGCATGTGGGATTGCGGTTAACACTGTCTGTGATTTTCTGAAAACTGATAAAAAATTAAATAAAGTAATATTTGTTCTATATTCTTTAAAACACCTTAAGGTTTATGCAGATTTTATTGCTTCTATCTCCTGACTTTTTGATGGAATCACTCGTTTTATTTTTTTGAAACTATATTGACAAAATCACCTTTAATGACTAGTATTATTGTTAGCGTAAGAGGAAACTGAGTAATATTTGTTTAATCAGGTTAATCCCAGTTTTATATTAAATGTTTTAGGAGAGAGAATTATGATTGAGATTACAGAAGCTGCTAAATCGGAGCTCACCGAGTTTTTTAAGGATAAGGACGTTAAGCCGATCAGAATTTTTTTAAATGAGGGCGGATGAGGCGGTCCATCACTTGCCATGGCTCTGGATGAGCCAAAAGATACGGATCATGTTTATAAAATTAATGATGTTGAATATCTTGTTGATAAAGGTTTCATGGAAAAAGCCAAACCAATAACTGTCGATTTTATGGGTATGGGTTTTAAAATAACCTCCGGTATGGTAATAGAACAATCATCATCATGTTCAGGCTGCGGATCAACAAGCAACTGCTGCTGATTTTATAGAAATTGTAACTATTCATTTGCAATCAGCATTTTCAAACAAATGAATAGTTACATAAAATTTTGGCTTTTATGCGCAGGTTACAAAAACATATCTTTTAAGATGGAAGCCGGTTCAGGAGAGTTATACATAATAATATTTTTAAGATGGAAATAACTGTCAGTATCCATGGCATCAAACCTGATCCCGAATCCATCATCTGTATTATGGATTACTGTTCCGGTTATTTTCAAACGAAGGTTTGATGAAGACCCTGAAAGAATAATTTCTGTTTGGCAGGTTGAATCTTTTGGGAGTTTTTTTTTACTTTTAACAAACATTCCTTTCAGGCTTAGATTTTTTAAGTCTCCAGTCTCATTAACTTCGCTGGTATCTGTTTTTATTATTACCTGTGTGTCAAAATTGACGCGTGTTTTTTTTCTTTTGTTATCCATCATTGCCCATCCCCATATAATTTATGAACCGGGTATTATGAACCGGGTAAAATGTTAGAGAATTGATATTCTTCTACCCTGGTACTAAATGATGCTTCAAAATCGTTTTCTCCCCATTGCTCTATTGAAATAAATTCATTTTCCGAATTATCAGCATAATCCCATTTAATGAGTTCTTTCCCTTTTTTTTCTTCATTATTAAAAAAAAGTCCTCCAGAGGATTCATAAAGTTGAAAAATTTTTCCGTTATAGTTAATTTTATCAGGGGGATCTTCATGCTCAAAGATATGTTCTTTTAAGCCTTTTTCCAGGTTGTTGAAAGATATTTTTCTGCTAATGGAGAAATGATCCTCATCATCGGGTTCCCTCTCCAGGTAGATGGTGTCATCTGATGTCGTAAGCTGCCATTCATATGTATTTTCATCATCTCCCCAAGTGTATCTATTATATGCTGTAACCTGCCATGATTTTAAATCAAAGTCTACAAAAAAGCCTTTTTTCATATCAGCAAGGGAAAGGTTGATGGTGATATTTTTTTTTTGTTCTTTTTTTTTGAAAAATTTTTTCCAGATCAAGTCATGTCCTCAAGTCTTTTTGCTTTCAGATAATCACCCAGGTTTATAACACAAGGATAATAGGGCGGAAAACTTGTATATCCTTGTGCCTGTATTCTTATGAAAGGCTATATCCCCATCTTTTTTTTTAACTCCACAAGATGGTCTGAGGCAGTTGTACTATTTCCGGTTGCAATGGACTGGTTAATCTCATCGTCTATACTTTTATCAACATTAACAATATCTCCGTAAGCCTGGGCAAGGGATTCGTCCTCTTCAACCTTGGCTTTCATCTTCTCCAGCATGTGAATTGTACCGGAAGAGTCAATATTAGCGATCTGCTTGTTTATCTTTTTTGTTGAAGCAGCTGTTTTGGCGCGTGCCTTTAATGTTATAAGGTCGTTTTCATATTTTGTAGTTGTTGATTTTATTTTATTAACATTTGCCTGGAGGCTGTCAGCCATTTTTTCATGGTTTTGTGCTTCTTCTGCAAGTTTTACAGCTTCAGCTGAGTGCTCTTCTTTTTTAGCCAGAGATGCAGATGCAAGCCGTTCAGCTTCCTGGGGCTCTAATTCTCCCTTTTGCATTTTCTGAAGCAAAAGAATGGCTTTTCTTTCATAATCTGCTGCGAGCTTTTTATTGTTGTCAGAACTTTTTCTGGTTCTAATGGCAATTCCTTTTACCTCGGCAAGGCTTGTCATGGCACTTTGAAGATCTTTTTTCAAGTCTCTTATTCCCTGCTCGGTCATTCTTATGGGGTCTTCGAATTTATCTATTACTGCATGGGTTTGCGCCTGTCCCACCTTGAAAAGTCTTTTAAAAATGGACATATTTTTTCCTTATAAATTGGAATTTACAGGTTGTTTTTTGTGAGGATGTTGTATAGTAAAATTTTTAGAGGCGGTCTTTATTCTGAAGCGTATTTTAGGAATTCTGAACCGTATTCAGTCAAAGCAAGGCTCAGTGCCTGAATAGAACCTTCCAGTTCGTTTCTGTCCAGGTTTTCAAGTTGAAGAGTATCTCTGAAAAGTATTACCCTGGCTTCTTCATCAAGGACAAAAGCTCCATGGACAAGATTCCTGTTTATTTGGAGCAGCCGTTTAAAAAAAGGGTCAGAGCCTTGATTTGCCTTCATAATAACCTGTTCCAGAACAACAATCGGTTCTTCACAATCTATAACCAGATTTTTAATTCCGTTTTCTTCATCTTCCACTATTACGAGTTCTTCTTCTTTATCTTCCTTTGTAATGATCATCTCCATGTCAGTTAAATAGTCTTTGATCTGCTCAAATTTTGACTCCATAAAAAAAGCCTCCTTATGTTAAGATATCCATTTGACAAAATCAGTCTCGCCTATTCTTTCCCTTTCAAAGTTATTCACAGGGCTTGCGGTGTCGGGGTAGCCCATGGCGATTCCCATAACAAGGGACCTGTCATGGGGTGTTTTACATAGTCTGTGAATAATTGCAGGAAAGTGTATTGCTGCTGCAAGAATACATGTCCCAAGATTTTTTGCGTGGGCAAGAAGAGAAATGTTCTGCATGAAAATACCAACATCAAGTGCAGCATATTCTGATGCAAGCTTGCTGTCCACGGTGAATATAAGCAGTACAGGGGCATGGAAAAAAGAAAACATATTGTCAGAGTGTTGCTCTCGTCCTTTTTTATCATCCCGTGCTATATTCAGGGATGTGAAGACCTGTTTCCCAACATCAGCATATCTTTTTTTTAAATTTTTCGGCCAGTCTTTTGTCATTGAAAAATCGGATGTGGACTCAATTCCGGAAAGGAGTGCTTCTCTGTTTTCTTTTTTCAGATTTTCTAATGCCTGGCCTGTTACAACGGTAACCTCCCATGGCTGAGTGTTGCCCCAGGAAGGGCACCAGGATGCTTGCTCAAGTATCTCTTTTATTGTTTCATGGGGTACTGGAGTTGATAAAAATTTACGAATACTGCGTCGATCTGAAATTGCCTGGAGTAAATTCATTTTATACCTTACAGTTTATAACTTACAGTAAATTTAATGGGAAGGTTATGGGGAAATTCATATTTATTGAGAAGTTATTTTATTTTCGAGTAATAGCTTGTTTTTCTCTATAAACCAGTATAAACATACAAGGAAATGCGTGTCAAGGTCAATCGGATTGTCAGAGTTTTAGCCTGGCGTAGAGATCTATGTAATTGGCAGTTTTTGTTCCGGCGTTATTTCGATATATGGATTGTCAGATAATTATTTGTCCCTAAGTTTATATTTTTTATGAAGCGTCTTTTATTATATTTGGCCGTGGCTTTTT